>NZ_JBEOXI010000057.1:0-39847 GCF_040296465.1 Streptomyces sp. NPDC002130 | reverse complement strand
GTGCTGCTGCGCCACATCGAGGACGGCCCCTCCTGGTGGGCGGAGGTCGCCCTGCGCAGCGAGGAGGCCGCCCCCGCCGATCCGGTGCCGCTGCGCATCGCCCGCGCCGGAAGCTGAACACCCCCGCCGCGACCGGACGAACCGCACGAGGAAAGGAGACCCCCGTGTCCCAGCACAAGGACCACGACCACGCCAAGGAACAGCACGGCAAGCCGGCCGAGACGGCACTCGAAGAGGTGCTGCGCGAGGTCGAGGACGCCGAGAACCGCACCCGGGACTCCGCCGAGGAGCGCCGCCACCGAGGTGAGGCCGGGGAGGCCATCACCCCCAACACGCGCGCGCAGGAGAAGTCCGAGGGGGACTGACGGAAACCGGGCGGGCCCGGGCTGCCGGGGAGGCGGCCCGAGCGCCCGCACCGCCAGGGCTCACGCCCACCGAGCAGATTCGCCGCCACGGCCCGCCCGGTCGACCCGGGCGGGCCGTGATCTCGTGGATCCGCTCCCCCTGAGCGGGTGCCACTCGACGGGTGACCCCGGTCGCCGGGTGGGTACCCGGCGCGCATGGAGCACGAAGAACCACGACTGCCCACCCCGCGCGGCCCACTGAGCACGGGTGTCGACGCGTATCTGCGGGGGGCGGGCCGTCTGCCCCGCCTCGAGGAGGTCGCCCGCGCCGAGGTGTACGGCGACGACCTCCAGCTCGCCCTGTACCTGTGCTACGAGCTGCACTACCGCGGCTTCGCGGACGTTCCCCCGGAGCGCGAATGGGACCCGGACCTGCTGCGCGTCCGCGCGGCCATGGAGCACCGCTTCCTGTCCGCGCTGCGCACCGACGCACACGTCCACGACAGCGTGGACGAGGCACTGGCCGGGTTGCTGGTGGAGCCCGTCGAGGGCACCGGCGTCAGCCATTTCCTGCGTGATGAGGGCGAGCTGTGGCAGGTGCGCGAGTACGCGGCCCAGCGCTCCCTGTACCACCTCAAGGAGGCGGACCCGCACGCCTGGGTCCTGCCGCGGCTGTCCGGCCGCGCGAAGGCGGCGATGGCGGCGGTGGAGTTCGACGAGTGGGGCGGCGGCCGCGCGGAGCGTGTCCACGCCCGTCTGTTCGCCGACCTGATGGCGGACCTGGGTCTGGACACCGCGTACGGCCGCTATCTCGACGCGGCGTCCGCCGAGGCCCTGGTCACCGTGAACATGATGTCCCTCTTCGGGCTGCACCGGGCCCTCAGGGGTGCCCTGGTCGGTCATTTCGCGACGGTCGAGATCACCTCGTCACCGGGGTCGCGGCGGCTCGCCGAGGCGATGCGCCGCACCGGCGCGGGGCCCGCCGCCGAGCACTTCTACGACGAGCACGTCGAGGCCGACGCGGTCCACGAGCAGGTGGTGCGCCACGACGTCATCGGCGGACTGCTGGAGCGCGAGCCGTATCTCGCCCCGGACATCGCCTTCGGCATCGACGCCACCGAGTTCGTCGAGGAACGCTTCGGCGCTCGGCTGCTGACCGACTGGCGGGCCTCTCGTTCGTCACTGCGCGCACCGCTTGCCCAGGAAGCAGCTCATATCTCCTGATGTCCGGGGTACTCGACGTCCGTGATTGCACTGGTACCCCCGGGCGTGTACGCCCCGCAGGAGGACACCGAGCTGCTGGCCGGTGCCCTGTCCGACGAGCCGCTGCCTCCGGGTGCGCAGGTCCTCGACGTGGGCACCGGCAGCGGCGCCCTCGCCCTGGAGGCCGCGCGCCGGGGCAACCGTGTGACCGCCGTGGACGTGTCCTGGAGCGCCGTGTGGGCCGCGCGCCTGAACGCCCGGCTCGCGGGGCTCCCGGTCCGCATCCGGCACGGGAACCTCTTCGAACCCGTGCACGGACAGGTGTTCGATCTGATCCTGGCCAACCCGCCGTACGTGCCGGCGCCGGACGGCCATCGCAGGCCGCCGCGAGGCGCGGCCCGGGCCTGGGACGCGGGCGCCGACGGGCGCCTGGTCGTCGACCGTATCTGCCGGGAGGCGCCGGGCCTGCTGCGGCCGGGCGGGGTGCTGCTGCTCGTGCAGTCGGCGCTCAGCGGCCCGGACCTGACCGTCGGGCAGTTGCGCACGGCCGGTCTGAAGGCCGCGGTGACCCGTCGGCACCGGATCGCGCTGGGTCCCGTGTTGCGCGGCCGGGAACGCTGGCTGCGGGAGCGGGGGCTGCTGCCCGCCGCCGATGACAAGGAAGAGCTGGTGGTCGTCCGTGCCGAACTCCCCGTCTGACCGGCCCACCGCGCCGCGCCGCGTCACCGTCCAGCGCAAGGGCCCTCTGCTGATGGAGGGCCCGGTGGAGGTGGAGCTGGAGGACGGCTCCGTCGTCACCTCCGACCGCTTCCGCGTGGCCCTGTGCACCTGCCGCCGCAGCCGCCGCTACCCGTGGTGCGACACGAGCCACCGCGACCGGGCGTAAGGCCCCGGCGCAAGAAGGCACCGTTGGCGCATCACGGAGTCGTGTCCACGTGACCTGCGGGGGCAAGAGGAAGGTCGCCCTGGGCTGACAGGTGCCGTGGGCGGTGTGTCGACGAGGGCGGGAGGTTCGGGCCTTGTTCGAGGGCTTCGAGACGAAGCAGGTTCAAGTCGGTGACGCATCGATCTTCGTTCGCTACGGCGGGGAAGGGCCGCCGGTGGTGCTGTTGCACGGCCACCCGCGGACATCTGCGACCTGGCATCGCGTCGCCCCGCGCCTCGTCCGAGACGGTTTCACCGTGGTCTGTCCCGATCTGAGAGGGTACGGCCGGTCCACCGGTCCGGCGCCTACCGCAGACCACGCCGGATACTCCAAGCGGGCGGTCGCCGGTGACGTGGTCGAGGTGATGCGCGCCCTGGGCCATGCCCGCTTCGCGCTCGCCGGGCACGACCGCGGAGGCGCTGTCGCGCTGCGTCTCGCACTCGATCATCCCGACGCGGTCTCGCGGGTGGCGCTGATCGACTGCCTGCCCCTCACCGAGCACCTGTCCCGCATCACGACCGAGTTCGCCACCCAGTGGTGGCACTGGTTCTTCTTCGCCCAGCCGGATATCCCCGAGCGGGTCATCAACGCCGATCCGGACAGCTGGTACCGCGGCGATCCGCAGAGCATGGGGCAGGACAATTACGACGAGTGGCGCTCGGCCACGAGAAACCCCGACGTGGTGCGGGCGATGCTGGAGGACTACCGGGCCGGCCTCACCATCGACCGGCGGCACGAGGAGGACGACCGCGCCGCAGGGACACGGATCCGGTGCCCGGCGCTGATCCTCTGGTCGCTCCGGGACGACCTCGAGGACCTGTATGGGGACCCGGTGAAGATCTGGCGGCAGTGGGCTCCGGACGTACGCGGCCACGGCATCGACGCCGGGCACCACGTGGCCGAAGAGGCTCCAAAGGCGCTCGCGTCTTCCCTTGCGGGCTTCTTCGCCGAGCGGCCTGAGTGAGAAACCGACGTCACGTACAGCCTGGGATTCCAATGGTGTCCAGGAAAGCCCAGGGGCCGGCGGGCAGCCCCACACTGCCCGCCGGCCCCCTTTTGCGAGATCGCGACTCCTCGTGACAACGGCCCGGCTCCCCAGCCACGGCCCGCTGCGGTTCACGGTTCCTGCGCGATCCCGGTCTGTGGGCTCAGCCCTCTCAGAAGGAGAAGACACCCGTCCCGTAGGCGTTCTTCATGCAGTCGTTGGAGAAGGTGCGCTCGTAGGAGACGCGCTTGCCCTGCCACACGCCGTCGACGGTGACGACGACGGGGTCGTACTGCTTGGTGCACATCACGCCGTCCCTCGCGGTCAGGGCGTCGAAGTCGCCGCCCACACCGCGCAGTTCCGCGCAGGCCGCCCCGGCCGCCGGGTGCGTGCCGGCGGCCGTCGGGGCACAGGTCAGGGTGACCGCGCGTTCCGGAGTCGCTGCGATCGCGCTCTCGCCGTGGCCCACCGTGAGGACGAGGGCCGACGGGGCGTAGAGCGCGGTGGGGGCCTGACCCGGAGTGGCGAGCGCGGCCCCGGAGAGGGGTCCGCAGACGGCGGTGGCCGTCATGCCGATGGTCATGGCCCAGCGCGCGGTGGTCCGCATTGTGTGCATCCTTCCGCATCGATTACAGGGTGTGCCGTCCGTGCTCGGTCGGTGCCCGGAGCGGCGAGCGCGAGTCTGCCGAGTTCGCCGCGGAAACACACATCGACCCCACGGGTTTCAGTAACCTTGCGTATTGAATCAGTGGCGCGAAGTTACGGAATCCACACGGGTGAAGCCCGTAACCGCGCGGTTGCCGGGGGTGCGAAGCGGCCAGATGGCCGATTTCCGCGTGTTCGTTAATAGGCCTGAAACATTCCGATTCCGCTCTCGGCCGACCGCTTCGTGACCCCTTGTGTTCATGGGCAGGTCGAGTAATCGTCATTACATGATTACGAACGAGCAGAGAGAGAAGCTCCGCGGCTGGTTCGCCGGCCGCCTGCCCGATGACCTCTTCGAGGAGCTGACCGAGATCACGGTCGACCGCGAGGAGATCACCGTCATCGGCCGCATCCCCGCACCGCGGCTGGCCGGGGACGCCCCGGCCACCGAACGGGACGCGGCCCTGGAGAGCCGGGCGCAGGAGTTCCGGGAGCGCACCCGTGAGGACCGGATGGCCGTGGCCCGGGAGGCCGAGCACCGGTTCGGCCGCAAGGTGTCCTGGGGCGTGGAGTGCGGTGGGCGGCGGACGCTCTTCACGCACGTGGCCGCCCCGGTCATGACGCGGCTGCGCCAGCCGGAACGCCAGGTACTCGACACCCTGATCGCCGGCGGCGTCGCCCGCAGCCGCAGCGACGCGCTGGCCTGGTGCGTGCGCCTGGTGCAGCGTCATACGGACGACTCAGGTGGCACGCCGCCAGCCCGACGGTTCGTGGTTGCGGGTGCAACAGTCTCACCGAACTCTGGGACGCCAGTCCCGATCGCCCGGTCATCCACAACCTGCCTGCCACAGTCGAAATCGCGACCCCCAACATCTATGCCGATCAAATCGAATACATGCACCAGAATCTGGCTCGACGTGATTCGGTGATCCTCTCGGTCCACCCGCACAACGACCGCGGCACCGGGGTTGCGTGCGCCGAACTGGCAGTCTTGGCCGGTGCCCAACGCGTCGAGGGGTGCTTGTTCGGCAACGGCGAGCGCACCGGCAACGTCGACCTGGTCACCCTCGGCATGAACCTGTTCTCGCAGGGCGTCGACCCGCAGATCGACTTCTCCGACATCGACGAGATCCGTCGCACGTGGGAGTACTGCAACCAGATGGAGGTCCACCCGCGCCACCCGTACGTGGGCGACCTGGTCTACACGTCCTTCTCCGGCTCCCACCAGGACGCCATCAAGAAGGGCTTCGACGCCATGGAGGCCGACGCGGCCGCCAAGGGCGTCACGGTCGACGACATCGAGTGGGCCGTCCCCTACCTGCCGATCGACCCCAAGGACGTCGGCCGCTCCTACGAGGCGGTCATCCGCGTCAACTCGCAGTCCGGCAAGGGCGGCATCGCCTACGTCCTGAAGAACGACCACAGCCTGGACCTGCCGCGCCGTATGCAGGTCGAGTTCTCCAAGGTCATCCAGGCCAAGACGGACGCCGAGGGCGGCGAGGTCACGCCGAAGGACATCTGGGCGGTCTTCCAGGACGAGTACCTGCCGAACCCGGAGAACCCCTGGGGCCGGATCCAGGTGCGCAACGGCCAGTCGACGACCGACACCGACGGCGTGGACACGCTGAAGGTGGAGGCCACGGTCGACGGCCAGGACACCGTCCTGACCGGTACGGGCAACGGTCCGATCTCGGCCTTCTTCGACGCCCTGCAGTCCGTCGGCATCGACGTACGCCTGCTGGACTACCAGGAGCACACGATGAGCGAGGGTGCCTCCGCGCAGGCCGCCTCCTACATCGAGTGCGCGATCGACGGCAAGGTCCTGTGGGGCATCGGAATCGACGCGAACACCACGCGGGCCTCGCTGAAGGCCGTCGTCTCGGCCGTCAACCGCGCGGCTCGCTGACCAGCCGTACGGGTCTGCGGCACCAGGCCGCTCACGGATGCCGCGGGGGCTCCGTCCGCCGATGTCCGGCGGGCGGAGCCCCGTCGCATACCGGCCATTTGCTGTGGAGGTCACGGAAAGGTCTCCTCCGGGGTGCTGACTCCTCGTCTCTGATGTGGCTAACATCACGCAAGCGCGGCGACGTTGCCGTGCGGCGTGACGGAGGTGCGACGTGCTGCCAGGACGGGGACGAAACGGCCATGCCGCCAGGCTTTCGCGCATCCTGGGCACCCGAACCGCGTGGACGGCCGCCGGTGACGGGGAGTTCTTCTGCCCCGGCTGCGGTGGCGACCGCAACTACCAGCGGCTGACCGGGCAACGCCGCTTCACTCTGCTCGGCCTGCCCGTGCTGCCGCGCGGCGAGACCGGCCCGGTCGTGGAGTGCGCGGCCTGCCGCCGCCACTTCGGCACGGACGTCCTCGACCATCCGACCACCACCCGCTTCTCCGCGATGCTCCGCGACGCCGTGCACACCGTCGCCCTCGCGGTGCTGGCGGCGGGCGGCGCCGGGTCCGGTTCGGCACTGGAGGCCGCCGTCCTCGCCGTCCGTGCGGCCGGTTTCGACGACTGCACGGAGGAGCAGCTGGCCGCCCTCGTCGAGGCGCTGGAGGCCGACACCGGCCGGATCGCCGGCGAACCCTGCGGCGCGGGGCTGGCCATAGAGCTGCACGAGGCGCTGGACCCGCTCACTCCGCACCTCGCCGCGGTCGGCCGCGAATCGATCCTGCTCCAGGGCGCCCGCATCGCCCTGGCGGACGGCCCCTACACCACGGCCGAGCGGGACGTGCTCGCGACGGTGGGAGCGGCGCTCACCATCTGCTCAGACGACGTGACCCGGCTGCTCGCGGCGGCGCGCACGCCTTCCTAGGGCGCACCCCCCCCGTTACTCCCCGGGGAGTAACGCCCGGCCGGGACCGCCCCCGGCAGTAGCACCCAACTCGCCCGCACGCCCGACGAACCGGCCCCCGCCCGGCGGGAGTCTGGAGACCGATCCAGACACCCGACCGGAGGGAGCCGGACCCATGGGGGCCGTAAGGACGCGCAGCGGGCGGAAACGGGCCGTGCCGTGGGTGGTGGTCGGGCTGTGGCTCGCCGCGCTCGTGCTGGTCGGGCCGCTCGCGGGGAAGTTCGCCGACATCCAGCAGAACCGCGCGGTCGACTACCTGCCCGACAGCGCCGACTCGACCCAGGTGGCGAGGATCCAGGACGAGCTGCCGGGCGGTGAGTCGACCGACCTGGTGCTCGTCTACCACCGCGGCGGCGGGCTGACCGACGCCGACCGGCGCACCGCCGACGAGCAGATCACCGAGCTGAGCGGCGCCTACGACCTGACGGGTGAGCCTCGGGGCGCCCCGTCGAAGGACGGCTCCACCCTGATGTACCCGGTCTCCAGCACCCAGCCCGGCCAGGACGAAGAGGCCCGGGACGCCTTCGTCGACGGGGTGCGGGAGATCGCCGAGGGCGGCGGCGGACTGAGCGTCGAGGTCGGCGGGCCCGGCGCGCTGAACACCGACATGAACAAGGTGTTCGGCACGCTCGACGCCACGCTGCTGCTCGCCACGCTCGGCGTCGTGACCGTGCTGCTCATCCTCATCTACCGCAGCCCGTTCCTGTGGCTGGTGCCGCTCGCCGTGGCGGGCGTCGCCGCCGCCCTGTCGATGGCCGCCGGGTACGGGCTGCACGAACTGTTCGACGTCACCGTCACCGGCCAGAGCGGCGGCGTGATGACGGTGCTGGTCCTCGGCGCCGGCACCGACTACGCCCTGCTGATCGTCTCCCGCTACCGCGAGGAACTGCGGCGCCACGAGCGGCCGTACGACGCCATGCGCACCGCGCTGCGCGGCTGCGGACCGGCCGTCCTGGCCTCCTCGGGGACCGTCGCGGCCGGGCTGCTGTGCCTGCTCGCCGCGGACCTCAACAGCAGCCGCGGCATGGGACCGGTCGGCATGGTCGGGGTGCTCGCCGCGCTGGTCGCCATGACGACCCTGCTGCCGGCGGTTCTGGTGCTGCTGGGGCGGCGGGTCTTCTGGCCGCTGGTCCCCGCGTTCGGGAGCGAGCCGAAGGCCCGGCGGTCGCTGTTCGCCGCGATGGGCTCCTCGGCGACACGGCGGCCCGTCACCGTGCTCGTCGGCGGGGGCGTCCTGCTCGGAGCGCTCGCCCTCGGCACGCTGAACCTGTCCGGGAGCATCAAGCAGGAGGACTCCTTCACGAAGCGGCCCGAGTCCATCACCGCCATGCAGACGCTCGCGCGGGAGTACCCCGAGCGCAGCAGCCGGCCCGTGACCGTCATCGCGCCCCGGGAACGGGCCGCGGCGGCTTCCGACCGGGCCCGTGCGACCGAGGGCGTCACCGACGTGGCGCCGGGGCGCAGCGGCTCGGGCTGGACCGAGATCGCCGTCTTCACCATCGCCGCCCCCGAGACCCCGGCCGAGACCCGGACGATCGAGGCGTTGCGGGCCGGGCTCGATCCCATGGGTGCCTACGTCGGCGGGCCCAGTGCGCAGCAGATCGACCTGGCCGACAGCGAGTCGCGGGACCGGAAGGTGATCGTGCCGCTGGTGCTGGCCGCCGTGTTCGTCATCCTGGTCGGGCTGTTGCGCAGCCTCGTCGCGCCGCTGTTGCTGCTGGCGGCGGTGGTCGCGGTCTGGGGCGCCGCGCTCGGCATCGGCGGGCTGGTGTTCGAGCCGGTGTTCGGGTTCGCCGGGACCGATCCGGGGCTCGGGCTGCTGTCCTTCGTGTTCCTGGTCGCCCTCGGCGTCGACTACGGCATCTTCCTGATGCACCGGATGCGGGAGGAGTCCGTGCGGGGGGCCGGGCCGGAGGCGGCGGCGCTCACCGCGCTGCGGACGACCGGTGGGGTGATCGCTTCGGCCGGGGTGGTGCTGGCGGCGACGTTCGCGGTGCTGACGACGCTGCCGATGGTGGGGCTGGTGGAGCTCGGGTTCGTCATCGCTGTGGGGGTCCTGCTGGACACCTTCCTGGTGCGCACGTACCTGGTGACCACGGCGAGTGTGCTGCTCAAGCGGCGGATGTGGTGGCCGGGCAGGCTCTCCCGCGCGCCGGAGCGGACGGTTCCGCAGAAGGAGCAGGAACCGGTGGCCGCCGACGCCCGCTGACCGACGGCGCCCCTCCTCTCCCGGAGGGGCGCCTTCCTGGCCGAGGATGATGCCCGTGCAGGCACCCACCACCCCGCAGGCGACCTGGTCGCGGTCCGCCGAGCGGATCATGGCCGCGATCAACCGTGACCCCCTGACCGCCCCGCACGCACTGCGCAACGACGCGCTGCTCGCCGTCTCGGTGGCCGTTGTCGCCGCAGCGCTCGCGCTGTTCGTCGACGACGGCCGCAGGCCCGACGCGCTCGGCTGGGCCCTGCTGCTCGTCTCCCACGTGCCGCTGGTGTGGCGCCGCCGCCGTCCGGTGCTCGTCCTGGTCGCCGTGATCACCTGCGTGTTCCCCTACCACTTCCTCGACTACTCGCACACCGCGGCCACCCAGGCCGCCTACGTCGCCCTGTACACCGTCGCCGTCACCGGCCGGCCGCTGCGCACCGTCCTGGTCGGCATCGGCGTCATCACCATGGCGGTGGGCGTGCTGCTCACCATCAGCGCGCAGGAGGCGCTGGGACTGCTGAAGGCCTCCGGCTGGGTCGTCGCCGTGCTCTTCTGCGGAGTCGACGTGCGCTTCTACCGCCAGTACGTCGCCTCCATCGTGGAACGCGCCGAACGCGCCGAACGCACCCGCGAGGAGGAGGCCCGGCGGCGCGTCGCCGAGGAGCGGCTGCGGATCGCCCGGGACCTGCACGACCTGCTGGCCCACAGCATCACCCTCATCGGCGTGCAGACCTCCGTCGCCGCCCACGTCCTGTCGGCGGACCCCGGGCGGCTCGACCGGGAGACGGTCGCCAAGGCCCTCGACGACATCGCCGAGACCTGCCGCAGCGCCCGCGGTGAACTGCGCACCACACTGGAGGTGCTGCGCGAGCACGGCCCCCCGGACGCCCGCGGCCCGCTGCCCGGCCTCGACGGACTGCCCGACCTGGCAGAGGCCGCCCAGCTCGCCGGTGCCCGGGTCGAGCAGACCGTACGGATACGGCAGGCACCGCCCGCCGTGGGCGCCGCCGCCTACCGCATCGTGCAGGAGGCCCTGACGAACGCCGTACGGCACGCGGGGCCCGAACCGGCCGTCCACGTCGAACTGGCGGAGCGGCAGGGCGCCTTGCACCTGTCGGTGCGCGACGACGGCACCGGCCCGGCCCGGGGCGGCACACCGGGCTTCGGGCTCGTCGGAATGCGGGAGCGGGCCCGCAGCGTCGGTGGCACACTCGACGCCGGACCCCGTACCGGGGGCGGGTTCGAGGTCACCGCGGTCCTGCCGCTGACCACGACGGGGGAGAGGGACGGATGACCACACGGGTGCTGCTCGCGGACGATCAGACCCTGGTGCGGGAGGCGTTCGCGATGCTCGTGGAGTCGGCCCGGGACATGGAGGTCGTCGGCCAGGCCGCAACCGGCCGGCAGGCCGTGGAACTGGCCCGCGGCGCACATCCCGACCTCGTGGTGATGGACATCCGCATGCCCGACCTGGACGGCATCGAGGCGACCCGGCTCATCGCCGCCGACGAGGATCTCGCCGCCGTCCGGGTGCTCGTCCTCACCACGTACGACACCGACGAGAACATCGTCGACGCGCTGCGCGCCGGCGCCTCCGGGTTCCTGGTCAAGGACACCAGGCCCGCCGAACTCCTCGACGCCATCCGCACGGTCGCCGCCGGGGACTCCCTGCTGTCACCCGGACCCACGGCACGGTTGATCGAGCGGTTCCTGCGCAGCCCCTCCGCGCCGACGACCGGAGGGCCCGAGTGCCTGTCCGGCCGGGAGCGCGAGGTGCTCGCGCTGGTCGCGCGCGGCCTCAACAACACGGAGATCGCCGACGCGCTGGGCCTGAGCCCGCTCACCGCGAAGACCCACGTCAGCCGCATCATGGGCAAACTGGCGGCACGGGACCGGGCGCAGCTCGTCATCGTCGCGTACGAGTCGGGGATGGTGACGCCGGGCAGCGTCTGACGGACCGGGCTCTTCCTAGAGCAGTCCGGCCGCCGCGAGGTACTTCCCGACCTGCTCCACCTCGCCCGGGGACAGCGGGATCTGCGGCTGTGCCGTCGCCGGGCAGGCGATGACGCCGCGCAGGTGCAGCGCTGCCTTGAAGGCCCCGATCGCCGAGGAGTTCGGACCCATGCGGGCCGGATCTCCGACACCCACCATGCCGAACAGCGCGCACAGGCGCTCCTGTTCGGCACGGGCCCCGTCCCAGTCCCCGGCGCGGCACAGCCGGTCCAGGCGGACATAGCCGTGCGGGTCGACGTTGCCGAGGCCCGGCACCGTGCCGTCCGCGCCGATCGCCAGGGCCGCGTCGACGATCAGCTCGGACCCGGTCAGCACGCTGAAGCCGGTGATGCCCCCGCGGTCCCGGACGCCGGTCACGACCTGGCGGAAGGCGGCCAGGTCACCGCTGGAGTCCTTGAGCCCGGCCACGACCCCGTCGGCGGCGAGCTCCAGGACGACGTCGGCCGGCAGCTTCGTGTGGACGGCGACGGGAAGGTCGTAGGCGATGACCGGGACCGGGCTCGCGGCGGCGACCGCGCGGAAGTGGCGGGCGATCTCCGCGGGATGGGTGCGGGTGTAGAACGGGGCCGTGACGACGACCGCGTCCGCGCCCGCAGCCGTCACCGACGCGACGTGGTCGAGGACCCGTGGCGTCGTCATGTCGATCGCCCCCGCCAGCACCGGGAGCCGACCGCCCACATGACCCGCGACCGACTCCACGACGAGCCTGCGCTGCCGGTCCGGCAGGAACGCCGCCTCCGAGGTCGAGCCGAGCACGAACAGTCCGTGCACCCCGCCCGCCACCAGGTGGTCGACGAGCGAGAGCAGCGAGGGGACGTCCACCTCGCCGTCCGGTGTCAGAGGTGTGCAGACGGGCGGGATGACACCGGTCAGCGGGGCGAGAGTCATGGAGCCTCCATCGGGTCGCGCCGGTGGACGAGGTCGTGGGTCGACTCGTCCTCCCGGACAGGATGGTGGCAGCGGAAGCGGTGCGCGGGCTCCGACGCGGCCGAGAAGCCCGGCATCTGCTCCGCGCAGGTCCCGTCCGCCTTCCAGCAGCGTGTGCGGAACGGGCAGCCGCTCGGCGGGCGGGTCGCCGACGGCACCGGACCGACCAGCGGGATCGGGTCGATCGGGTGGAGCAGGCCGGGCGTGGCGGAGAACAGGGCGCGGGTGTACGGGTGCCGGGCCCGGTCGGTGACCAGGGCGGCCGGGGACTCCTCCACGATCCGGCCCAGGTACATGGTGATCACGCGGTCGCTCATCCGCCGTACCGTCTGGATGTCGTGCGAGACGAACACCAGGGCCAGTCCCAGGCGTTCCTTCAGGTCGAGCAGGAGGTTGAGGATCTGGGCCCGCACCGACACGTCCAGGGCGCTCGTCGGCTCGTCGGCCACGACCAGGTCCGGGTCCAGCGCGAGCGCCCGGGCGATCGCGACGCGCTGGCGCTGCCCGCCCGACAGCTGGGCCGGCAGGGCGGCGGCGAGGGCCCGGGGGAGGCCCACGAGGGACATCAACTCGCTGACCCGCGCCTCCCGTCGGCTTCTGGTGCCCCGGTCGTGCACGTCCAGCGGGTCCCGCAGGATCTGCCGGACGGTCAGGCGGCGGTTCAGGGCCGTCGACGGGTCCTGGAAGATCATGCCGGTGCTGCCGCCCACGGCCCGGCGGCGCTCGGCGGCCGGCATCGCCCACAGGTCCCGGCCCCGGAACGACACCGTGCCGCGTGTCGGCGGCTGAACCCCGACCAGCACCTTCGCCAGCGTCGACTTCCCACAGCCGGACTCACCGACCACACCGACGGTCTCGCCGGGCGCGATGGCCAGATCGACGCCGGTCAGCGCGTACACCCGGTCGCGGGTGAACAGGCCGCCGCTGCGGGCCCTGTGGACGACGTGCGTGTCCGCCAGTTCCACCAGCGCGCTCATGACACCGCCTCGCTCCCGGTGGCCGCCGGCTCCACGGCCGGGTGATGGCAGGCCGCCGTGTGCTCGGGAGGGCCGGCCAGGACCGGAGCCGTCGTACGGCAGATCTCGCTCGCGCACGGGCACCGGTCGGCGAAGCGGCACCCCGCGGGGAAGTCGGCCGGGGACGGCACGACGCCGCTGATCTGCGTCATCCGCTCCTGCGCCGACTCCAGCGACAGCACACTGCCGAGCAGTCCGCGTGTGTAGTGGTGGGCCGGTGCCTCCACCAGGTCGGCGGTCACGCCCGTCTCCACGATCTGCCCGCCGTACATCACCACCACCCGGTCGGTGACGTCCGCGACCAGCGCCAGGTCGTGCGAGACGAGGATCAGCGCGAAGCCGAGCTCCTCGCGCAGCCGCAGCAGCAGCTCCACGATCTGCGCCTGCACGGTCACGTCCAGGGCCGTCGTCGGCTCGTCGGCGACGATCAGCTTCGGGTCGCGGGACAGGGCCATGGCGATCAGGACGCGCTGGCGCTGCCCGCCGGACAGTTCGTGAGGGTAGCTGCGCAGGGTCCGCCCGGGGTCGAGGCCGACCATCGTCAGCAGCTCGGCGGGAGTGCGGTGTCCGCCGCGCCGCACGACCTGCCTCAGCTGCGCGCGGATCGTCATCGCTGGGTTCAGCGACGACAGCGCGTCCTGGTAGATCATCGCCATCTCGTGGCCGAGCAGCCTGCGGCGTACCCGCATCGGCTCGGCGAGCAGGTCCCGCTGCTGGAAACGGACCTGGCCGCCGACCCGCGCCCCCCTCGGCCCCAGACCCATGATCGCCAGTGCGGTGAGCGACTTGCCGCAGCCCGACTCGCCGACCAGCCCGAGCACCTCCCCGGGATGCACCTCGAAGCTGATGCCGTCCACGATGTCGACGCCGCCGTGCCGTCGGTCGAAGCCGATGACGAGGTTCTCCACCGCGAGCACCGGCTGCCCGTCCCGGGGCAGTCGGCGCGCCCGGGCCCGCAACCGGCGCGCGGCCTCCGCCAGACCGGGCAGCGGCACGACCTCCCCGCCGCCCGGCTCCGGCTCCTGAAGCCGGTCGTCGTCCGGTGCGTCCACCTCCCGCGCCGACGGGGCCGCCCAGGCGTCCGACACCCCCTCGGACAGGATGTTCAGCGACAGCACCGTCACCAGCATCAGCAGCCCGGGGAACACCGTCGCCCACCAGCCGCCGGTCAGCACCATGTTCTTGCCGTCCGCGATGACACTGCCCCAGGACGGGTCCGGCGGCCGTACACCCGCCCCGATGAACGACAGCGACGCCTCGAACACGACCGCGTCGGCCACCTGGACCGTGCAGAACACCAAAACCGGCGCGGCACAGTTGACCGCCACGTGCCGCAGCACGATGTACGGCGTCCGCGCGCCGATCACCCGTTCCGCCGTCACGTAGTCCTCGCCGAACTGATCGAGGACGTTCGCCCGCACCACCCGCGCCACCGGCGGTGTGAACAGGAACGCGATCGCGCAGATCAGCACCGTGATGCCGCCGCCGAACACCGCCACCAGCACGGCGGCCAGCGCGATGCCCGGGAACGCCATCACGACGTCCAGGCAGCGCATCAGCGTCTCGTCGACCGCCTTGCGCGAGGTCGCCGCGACCGCCCCGAGCAGCGCACCGGCCACCAGGGCGAGCCCGGTCGCGCCGAGCCCGATCGCGAGCGACCAGCGCGCCCCGTACATCAGCCGGCTGAGGATGTCCCGGCCGAGGCTGTCCTGGCCCATCCAGTGCCCGGCGGACGGGTGCCCGGTGCCGTCGACCGGCGGCTGCTGGTCGAGCGGGTCGTGCGGGGCGAGGAGCGGCGCGAGCAGTGCCATCAGGACGACGACCGTCAGGAAGCAGACGGCGACCTTCGACGGCAACGGCAGCCGGCGCAGGCCGCGCAGCCGTACGCCGGGCCGCGACAGCGCCGCGGTGAGACGCTTGCGGGTCATCATGGGCCGGCGTCCCTCAGTCGCGGGTTGACCAGCAGGTAGAGGACGTCGATGACGAGGTTCACGACGACGAACCCGGCCGCCGTGGTCAGTACGACGCCCTGGACGACGGCCGGATCGCCGTTCTTCACGGCGTCGATCATCAGCTTGCCCATGCCCGGCAGCGAGAAGATCGTCTCGATGACGACCGCCCCGCCGAGAAGGTAGCCGACGCGCAGGCCGAGGACGGTGAGGGGATTGATCAGGGCGTTCCTGAGGACGTTGCGCCCCACCACCACCCGGGGCGGCAGCCCGCTCCCGATCGCCGTCCGTACGTAGTCCTTGTCGAGCTCCTCCACGACGGCCGTCCGTACGATCCGGGTCAGCTGCGCCGCCACCGGGAGGGAGAGGGCGAGCGCGGGGAGCGTCATCGTCTTCAGCCAGCCGGTGAGGGAGTCGGCCGGGTTGATGTAGCCGCCGGTCGGGAACCAGCCGAGGTCGACCGCCAGATACTGGATCATCAGCAGCGCCAGCCAGAAGCCGGGCGCGGCGACGCCGGTCAGCGACACGACCCGGATCAGCTGGTCGGGCAGCCGGTCCCGGTGGATCGCCGCGGTCACACCGCCGAGCAGGGCCAGGACGACCGCGATGCCCAGCCCCAGGAAGGTCAGTTGCAGGGTGAGCGGCAGCGCGGTCGTCACCTGGTCGATCACCGGCGCCCGGGTCAGCGCGCTGGTGCCCATGTCGCCGTGCAGCAGGTCGCTGACGAAGTCGGCGTAGCGCACCGGCAGCGGGTCGAGCAGGCCGTGCTCCTCACGGAAGGCGTGCAACTGCTCGGGCGTCGGGTTGGCGCCCTGGAAGAACGCGGACGCCGGGTCGACGTCCGAGAACCGCATCACCAGGAACACGAACAGCACGATGCCGAGCATCAGCGGCACGAGCATGGCGAGACGGCGCAGCAGGATCCGCAGGACGGCCGTCATCCCGCTAGGCCCACTTGGCCTGGAGGAGGTTGATGCCCGGGTAGGGCTGGGCCCTTATGCCGCTGAGCCGCGCCGGGTTCCAGGCCGTCATCAGCTCGTTGTGGACGACCGGGTAGAGCACGGCCTGCTCGGCGACGACGTCGATGTAGTCCTGGACGATCGCCTTCTTCTTCGCCGGGTCGGGCTCCCGGGTGGCCCGGTCCATGTCCTTGAACAGCTGCTTGGCGACGGGGTCGGAGGCCCACCGCGTGTACTGCGTCCAGAGGTTCTCGGGACCGTGGTTGTAGTGCATGATCAGGTCGGCGTCGAGGCCGAACTGGTTGGGGTTCGAGGCGGCGGCCACGACCTGGTAGTCCCGCTTCTGGTCCAGCTTCGTGAACACCGCGGTGGTTTCCTGCGGGGACAGGGTCGTCTTCACCCCGATCGCGTCCCAGGACGCCTTGATGGTGGGCAGGCAGTCGACGATCCAGCTGACGTTCACCGCCAGGATGTCGATGCTCAGGCCCTTGACCCCGGCCTCCTTCAGCAGCGCCTTCGCCTTGTCCGGGTCGTGGTCGTAGACGGTCTTCGCGCGGCGGTAGGACGAGTTGGCCTCGTCGAGGAAGGAACTGGAGGGCCTGCCGTGGCCCTTGAGCGCGACCTCCACCATCTTCTCGGTGTCGATGGCGTAGTGCAGGGCCTGGCGCACCCGCACGTCGTCGAAGGGCTTGTGCTTCGTGTTGAACATCAGGAACAGGTTGTTCATCCCGGCCCCGCCGGCGACCGTCATCCCGGCGCTCTCCAACTGCCCGATGTTGGCGTAGGGGATGTTGTCCGCGATCTGCGCGCCCGCGGCGGCCCCCGAGATCTTCGCGACGCGGGGAGCCGCGTCCACGATCGTCAGCCAGTTCATCTTCCGGAAGGCGGGCTTGCGGGGGCCGTTGTAGCCGTCGAACGCCTCGAAGGTCGTGTTCGACTTCGGGTGGTGCGCGGTCTGCCGGTACGGCCCCGAGCCGATCGCCTTGCCCTTGATGGCGTCGTCCCAGGCCCCGGGCCGGGAGAAGACGTGCTTGGGCATGATCTTGGCGAGGGTCAGCCGCGAAAGCCCGTCCGGGAACGGGAACTTGAGCACCAGTTCGACATTCTGTGCGTCGATCTTGCGGACCTCCTTCAGCCAGCTCGCGAAGAAGCCCTTGGCGAGGGTCTGGGTGTCCGGGTCGAGGATCCGCCGGAAGACGAACACCACGTCGTCGGCGGTGACGGGCCTGCCGTCGTGGAACGTCGCACCCGCCCGCAGCGCGAACCTCCACGACGTGCTGTCCGGGTCCTTCGGCACCTCGGTCGCCAGCGCGGCGTACGGCTCCCGGGAGATCGGGTCCGTGTCCAGCAGCCCCTCGTAGATGTGGTGGTTGGCGGCCATGCAGAACGCGGACGCGGTCTGGGTGGGGTCCCAGCTGCCGTCGTTGCCGTAGCCGATCACCGCGGTGAGCGTCCGGTCCCGGCCGCCACCGCTGCCGGTGTCGTTGGTGGACTCCGGGCCCGACGAGCAGGCCGACAGCGACGCGGGGACGGCGGCGGCCGCGCCCAGCGCGCCGGTGTACTTCAGGAACGACCGGCGGCGCGGCGCCGGCACGTCGGGGGTCACGTCGCGCACGGGTCCTCCAGGAGGTCTGGGGGGAGGGGACTGGCAGCGGAGATACGACGTCCTACGTCCTGCGGTCAGCGCGACCTTAGGAGGGGCCGTGGGGGCGGTCAAGGGCTCGCACACGAATGGCGTATCCGCCAGGGGCCGGACCGCCGGCGTCGCCCGGCCGGCTGGGTCGACGGTGCATCAAACCAGGTACGGCGCCGGGCAAGTGGACGTCGGGACGTCGGGACGTCCGGGCCCCTGTCGCCGAATCCGTCACCGGGCGGGCGGGAGCGGACCATGATGCGGGGAATGACCGAGCGGGCGGGAGCGGACATGATGACGGGCATGACCGAGCTGTGGAGCGAGAGTGACGCCGGTGTCCTGAGACTGCCCTCCGGCCGGCTGGTCCGGGGCCGAGGCCTGCGCCACCCCCTGGACCCCGGCGCGCCCCTCCCCTCCTACGGCGTCTACCTGCTCGGCCGGCGGCCGCCCGAGGTCCTCTGGGAGTCGGGCTGGATCCGCTGGCCCGACTTCCGTCTCCCGGCGGACCGGGCGGCCGCCCGAGCGGTACTGGCCGATGTGTGGGAACGGGCCGCCGGGCAGCGGGTGGAGCTCGCCTGCGGAGGCGGCCGCGGCCGCACCGGCACGGCCCTGGCCTGCCTGGCGGTGCTGGACGGGGTGCCGGGGGAGGAGGCGGTGGGGTACGTCCGGCGGCACTACGACCGGCATGCTGTGGAGACGCCTTGGCAGCGGCGGTACGTGCGCGGGTTCGGCGAGGGGTGAACCTCTCCTTCGGCACGGCACCTCCTACCTTGGTCGCGCAACCGTAGACCGACGGCCGACAGCGGACCCGGCGCCCCCTCGGCACAGTGAGCGGCATGGAAGAGACCAAGAGGAGCAGGCAGGCGAAGGGAATGAGCCGGGCGCGGTTTCTGGCCGGAGCGGTGGCGGTGGGGGTCACCGGGGCGGTGGGACAGGCCTCGGCGGCGGGGGAACGGCACACCCGCGGACTGCGCCGACGGGGCATCGTCTACACCGTCGGGGCGGGGGAGACACCGGGCACCGCGTGGAGCGCCCGGCGGATGCGCCACGACATCCGGGCCATCCGGGACGACCTGCACGCCGACACCGTCGACGTCACGGGGGACGGCGTCGAACGCCTCACGCGCACCGCCGCCGAGGCCGCCGAGCGCGGACTGCACGTCTGGCTGCAGCCGACCCTCGGGGACGCCCCGCAGCGGGACATCTTGGAGCACCTCGCCGAGACCGGCCGGTTCGCCGAGCGGCTGCGGCGCCAGGGTGCGAGCGTCGACCTGAGCGTCGGCTGCGAGTTCTGGCTGTTCGTCCCCGGCATCCTGCCGGGCGAGACGGTGCTCGAACGCATCAGGCACCTCCAGAACGGCACGGTCGACTGGCCGCGGACACTGCGCCGCCTCGCCGAGTTCACGGCGAAGGCCGCGAGGACCGGCCGCTCCGTCTTCAAGGGAAACCTGAGCTACGCCGCCGCCCAGAGCATCGACGACCCGGACTGGAGCCTCTTCGACATCGTCGGCATCGACTACTACTCGTACTACGAAAAGCGCTCCGAGTACGTCCGGGAACTGAAGCAGTACCTGCGCTGGGGCAAGCCGCTGGCCATCACCGAGTTCGGCACGTGCGCGTACGTCGGTGCACCCGAGACCGGCGGCATGGGATGGGACATCGTCGACTACGACAAGAACCCGCCGGAGATCAAGGGCGACCCGGTCCGCAGCGAACGCGTCCAGGCCGGCTACGTGGGCGGGTTGGTGGACGTCTTCGCGTCGATGGGCCTGTACGCGGCGATGGCCTTCGAGTTCATCAGCGCCGACGCACCGCACCGCCCGGACGCGCCCCGCCTCGACCTCGACATGGCGTCGTACGCCCTCACGAAGGTGATCAAGGACCGCCCGGACGACCCCGCCTCCGGCTGGCACTGGGAGCCGAAGGAGGCGTTCCACGCCCTGGCGCACAGGTACGCCAGGGCGTGCCAGGCCGGTCAGCGGCAGTAGGTGTCCTTGCGGGGCCGTTCCCCGGTGGCCAGGAAGCGGGATACGAGGGTGTCGCCGCACGCGGTGCCGTTGTCCAGGTAGGAGCCATGGCCGGTGGCGTCGTTCGTGACCATCACTGCTCGCCGGCCCAGAGCGTTGCGCAGCTTCAGCGCACCACTGAGAGGGGTCGCCACGTCCCGCTCGTTCTGGATGAGCAGGACATCGGACGGCCCCCGGTCGGTGACGCGCACCGGCGGCTCCTTCGGCTGCCACGGCCAGGCGGCGCACACCATCGCGTTCCTCGGCATGCCCGCGGTCAGCGGGTACTTCAGGCGGCTGGCGGCGACGTCCTTCCGGTAGGCGGCTGCCGACCGAGGCCAGGCGGCGTCGTTGCAGATGGTGGCGGCAACGACCGCGGCACTGTTGCGCAGCGCCGGGTCCGGCGGGGCCTGGGGCGCGGGCGGCACCGTGCCCTTCTTCGCCGCCAGCATCAGCTCGGCCAGGACGGGGTAGCCGTCGGCGGGGTCGTAGAAGCCGTCCAGCATGGTCTGGCGCAGGACATTGCCGTTCAGCTCCTCGGGGTTGGCGCCCGGCCAGGGGATCGGCGTGCGGTCCAGGCGGGCGGCGAGGCGCAAGAAGAGCGGACGCACCTCGGCCGCGGTGCGGGCCAGCCGGTACGGGTTGCCGGGCCGGGAGGCCCACTCGGCGAACTCGGGGAAGTTGTCCTCGACGCCGACCTCGAACGCGGCGAGCCAGGCGCGTTGGGCCTGCACCGGGTCGGGGTGGTCGTTGCTGTCGAGCACGATGCGGTCGGTGCGCCGCGGGAACATCTCGCGGTAGGCGGCGCCGACGTACGTGCCGTACGAGACGCCCCAGGCCGACAGCTCGCGCTCGCCGAGGGCGGCGCGGATGCGGTCGATGTCGCGGGCGTTGTTCCTGGTGCTGACGTGTCGCAGCAGTTCGTCGCCGTCGCGGGCGCAGGCGTCCGACAGCCGGCGGGCGGTGGCCATGTTCTCAGCGACGGATCCGCTCGCTGCGGGCCAGGGGAGCAGCTTGGTGCGGGCGAGGTCGGAGTGGTCGATGTCGCAGCTCACGGGCGTGGACGGGGCGTTGCCGCGCGGTGCGAAGCCGATGAGGTCGTATGCGTCGCGTACCGACCGGGGCAGCTGCCTGCCCTTCCCGGAGGGGTCGGCGAGGCTGTCCCCGCCGGGCCCGCCGGGGATCATGAGTAACACGCCGCGGCGGGCCGAGGGCTTCTCGCTGGGGAGACGGGAGAGGGCGATGTCGATCTTCCGGCCGCCCGGATCGGCGTAGTTCATCGGCACGGAGAGCGCTGCGCACTGCTGACGGGGGTCGAGGCCGGTGCCCTCGCACTTGGTCCATTCGAGAGGCTCGGCAGCGGCGGCCGAAGCGGTCAGCGGGACGGCGAGCCCGAACAGGAGGGCGGAGGCCGCGATCAGGGAGGCGTTGCGCTTGATCTGCTGCATGGGACGAGCCTGACGGCTTTCCGACCCTGACCCCATCCAGTCAACTGCCGTACCGTTCAGGGGGTTTACCCCCCCTTGGCAGAGTGGCCGAGCCAGGGCCGCCCGCTTCCTCAGTCACGGGCCTTCGTCAGTGGTGGGCGCAGCATGAAGACGTCGATCGGGTCCTGGGACTCCACCGTGAAGCCGTGGCGTTCGTAGAGACGGCGGGCGGGGCTGCCCTGAAGGACGTTCAGGCGGACGGGTTCGGCGGCGGTGTCCGTCCTGGTCAGGAGGGTTCGGAGGACGGCCGATCCCAGGCCTTGGCCCTGGACGTCCGGGCTGAGGTAGAAGTGCTCCAGCCAGTGGCCGTCCTCGGCTGGGCGCAGGGTCACGCTGCCTGCGAAGGAGCCGGCGGCCGTGATGACCGACGTGTGCTGCGGGGAGAAGCCGTCCCGAAGACGCCGCCTCACCCGGTGTTCGTCGTAGCGGCCCAGACGCTCCAAGTCCGGGCGCATCACCGTCGCCCGCAGTTCCGCTATCGCGTCGACGTCCGTCGGCCGGGCCGGACGCATCGACCAGGGCCCAAGGAAAAGGCCCTGCGCAACGCCCTTCACTCGGCTCGTGGAAGCACGACACTGCGGAGGAACGCCCTCCACGCATCCGCCCCGACCAGCACCACAGGGCCGTCGGCCAGCTTGCTGTCCCGGACGGGTACGGCCCCCGGTATCCCGTCGGCGACCTCGACGCAGTTGCCGCCGTTCCCGTCGCTGTAGCTGCTCTTGCGCCAGTGTGCGGTGGTCAGGTCGTGTTCGCGCATCGTCTGAAGTCCTCCGTCGCCGCATCGATCAGGCCCAGGGACGCCTCCGGCGGCAGCGCGGAAGCCCTGAGCAGATCGTAGGCCGACTGTGCGCGCTTCACCACGGCCGGATCGTCCAGCAGGGTCCCGGAATACACGGCTTCTGTATAGGCCGTCGGCGGTGCGTCTTCGAACTCCATGAGGCGCAGATCGCCGGTCATCACGGCGTACGCCCCAGCCGCATACGGCAGCACCTGCGCCATCGCCGTCCGCTCTCGCGCCAGTGCCACCACGTGCTCCAACTGCTCCGCCATGACGGCCGGTCCGCCGATCGGGATGCGCAGCGCATTCTCGTGGAGGATCACCCAATACACGGGGCGTGCAGCGTCCTTGAGGATCCCTGCGCGTTCCATACGGCCCGACACCTTCTCGTCGATGAACTCGTCCGGGGCGAACGGGTTCATCGCCAGCGTGACCGCCCTCGCGTATGCCGGTGTCTGCAGCAGCCCCGGCACCAGCGCGGGCGCGAACTCGCAGATCTTCGTAGCCTGCGCCTCCAGCTCTGCCGCCTTCGCGAAATAATCCGCATACCGCCTGTCGTCAATCAGCTGCCTGCACAACCGCTCGAAAATACCGTCGGTTTGCAGCACCCCGTCGATCCGCTGCGCCACATCCAACTGCGGCTTGCGAATGGCCTGTTCGAACTGGCCGATGTATCCACCGGAGACGAAAACCCGCGACCCCAGCTCCACCTGGGTGATTCCCGCGTCCTCCCTCCGCCGCTTGAGCTCCGCGCCGAAGAACTCCCACGCCGCCTGCCGAGAACCGTTGGCCATTACCGAACCCCTCTGTGCTGCCCCGCAGTTGTAGGGCACAGACCCTTCCCGAGTGTAGGAGCGGAGCGTCACCGTGGTGATGCGAAGAGTGAAACCGCAAAAGGAAGGGGAGCACGGTGGAGGCACGACACTCGGCGCTCTGCGTCGAAGAAGCGGAGGACGTGGTGAAAGAATTGCGGGCAGAACTCGCCGAGGCGGGAATTACCCTGCCGTCACTGGGGATCGACCCGGTGAGTCTTGCGCGGGAGGCACCCTGTCCGCTCGTGGAATTGGGCCGGTGTTCCGTGGAGACCGCCCGGCGGCTCGCGGCGGTGCTGCGATGAAGCCGCCGGTCGGCGCCTATGTCGTGGACACCCGCAGCGGCCGCATCGGCATCGTGATGGGGCATGAGGGGCCCTACGTGCAGCTGAGGCCGTACGGGGGCGGCAGGGAGTGGGACGCCGACCCCG
Source organism: Streptomyces sp. NPDC002130 (assembly GCF_040296465.1). Classification (NCBI taxonomy): domain Bacteria; kingdom Bacillati; phylum Actinomycetota; class Actinomycetes; order Kitasatosporales; family Streptomycetaceae; genus Streptomyces; species Streptomyces sp. NPDC002130. Next base: position 16,679 of record NZ_JBEOXI010000057.1, on the reverse strand, counting down.
GAGCCGTCCGGCACGCCACCCCGGCCGAGCGGCTGCGCGCGGCCACCGCGTACGCCAACGCCCGCAGCAGGGGTGAGGTCCCTTGACGTGACGGCCCTGCCAGAATGGCTCCATGAGTCTGTTCCGCGACGACGGCATCGTGCTGCGCACCCAGAAGCTGGGTGAGGCGGACCGGATCATCACGCTGCTCACGCGCGGTCACGGACGGGTACGCGCGGTGGCCCGGGGTGTGCGCCGGACGAAGTCGAAGTTCGGTGCGCGCCTCGAGCCGTTCTCCCACGTCGACGTGCAGTTCTTCGCCAAGGGGAGCGAGCTGGTCGGACGGGGGCTGCCGCTGTGTACGCAGAGTGAGACCATCGCTCCGTACGGCGGCGGCATCGTGAGTGACTACGCTCGGTACACGGCCGGGACCGTCATGCTGGAGACCGCCGAGCGGTTCACCGACCACGAAGGGGAGCCGGCCGTGCAGCAGTACCTGCTGCTGGTCGGCGGACTGCGGACCCTCGCCCGGGGGGAGCACGCACCCCATCTCGTGCTCGACGCGTTCCTGCTCCGCTCCCTCGCCGTCAACGGCTACGCCCCGAGCTTCACCGACTGCGCGAAGTGCGGGATGCCCGGTCCCAACCGGTTCTTCTCGGTCGCCTCGGGCGGTTCGGTCTGTGTGGACTGCCGTGTCCCCGGCAGCGTCGTACCCTCGCCCCAGGCCCTGGAGCTCCTCGGCGCCCTGCTGACGGGAGACTGGGAGACCGCGGACGCGTGCGAGGCGCGCTACGTCCGGGAGGGCAGCGGGCTGGTGTCCGCGTATCTGCACTGGCACATGGAGCGCGGGCTGCGTTCCCTGCGCTACGTCGAGAAGTAGCGCGAGCAGCGCACAACAGAGCAGCACAGAAGCAAGCGAGCACGAGGAGACGAGAAACACATGGCCGTACGCGGGATCCTGGGGCGCCAGCGCCGGGAGTACAGGACGCCGGAGCCGCACCCGTCCGGCGCGCGGCCCCCGAAGATCCCCGGGGAGTTCGTACCGCAGCATGTGGCGATCGTCATGGACGGCAACGGCCGCTGGGCCAAGGACCGCGGCCTGCCCCGCACCGAAGGGCACAAGGTCGGTGCCGAGCGCGTGCTGGACGTGCTCCAGGGGGCCATCGAGATGGGCGTGGGCGCCATCTCGCTGTACGCCTTCTCCACCGAGAACTGGAAGCGGTCGCCGGACGAGGTGCGCTTCCTGATGAACTTCAACCGGGACTTCATCCGCAAGACCCGGGACCAGCTCGACGAGCTGGGCATCCGGGTGCGCTGGGTCGGACGGATGCCGAAGCTGTGGCGGTCCGTCGCCAAGGAGCTCCAGATCGCCCAGGAGCAGACCAAGGACAACGACAAGCTCACGCTGTACTTCTGCATGAACTACGGCGGGCGGGCCGAGATCGCCGACGCGGCGCAGGCGCTGGCGGCGGACGTGAAGGCCGGCAAGCTCGATCCGTCGAAGGTCAACGAGAAAACCTTCGCGAAGTACATGTACTACCCGGACATGCCGGACGTGGACCTGTTCCTGCGGCCCAGCGGCGAGCAGCGCACCTCCAACTACCTGATCTGGCAGAGCGCCTACGCCGAGATGGTCTTCCAGGACGTGCTGTGGCCGGACTTCGACCGGCGTGACCTGTGGCGGGCCTGCCTGGAGTTCGCCTCGCGGGACCGCCGCTTCGGCGGGGCGATCCCGAACGAGGAGCTGCTGGCCATGGAGGGCGAGCAGCCGTAGCGAGCGGAGGCCCGGCGGCCTTCCGGTGGCAGCCGGGCCAGGGCGGCGGTGTGCTGGTGGCATGGGTTCCGCGGCCGTCAGCGCACCTCGCCGGACCACCCGGCGGGCCGGGGCCTTCATCGCGTCCTCGCTGGCCCTGTTCTGCATCCAGCTGGACTTCTTCGCGCTCAACCTGGCCATCCCCGGCATCTCCGACGAGCTGGACACGACCGTTTCCGCGGCGCAGTGGACGCTGTCCGCGTACATGCTCGCCGTGGGCTGCCTGTTCATCGTCGGGGGACGGCTGGGCGACCTCCTCGGGCGGCGTCCGGTCCTGCTGGCCGGGACCGGGCTGTTCGCCGCCGCCTCCGTCGGCTGCGCCCTCGCGCCGAGCCTCGGTGTGCTCGTCGTGGCCCGGATCGTGCAGGGCGCGGGCGCGGCACTGATCTTTCCCGTGTCGGTCTCCGTGATCACCAACGCCTTTCCCGAGGAGACCCGGGCCCGCGCGCTGGGGGCGATGTTCGGGATCGCCAACGTCGGCACCGCCCTCGGGCCCTTCGTCGGCGGCGGCTTCACGGACGGGCCCGGCTGGCGGTACATCTTCTGGCTGCTGGCCCCGCTCAGCGCCCTCGCCCTGCTGATCGCCCTGCGCTACGTCCCCGACTCGCGGGACGAGAGCGCCCCGCGCCAGATCGACCTGCCCGGCTGCCTGGCCGTCGTGACGAGCCTGGCCGCCCTGACCCTGGCCGTGGAGCGGGGGAGCGCCTGGGGCTGGGACCACGCCCGCACGCTCGCCCTGTTCGGGACCGCCGTGGTGGCGGGCGGCCTGTTCGTCCGGCGGGAGCGGACCTGCCGGCATCCGCTGGTCGACTTCCGGCTCTTCCGCAACATCCGCTTCGACCTCGTCACCGTGATGGGGTCGGTGGCCAACATGGGCTACGCCGTCACCGTGTTCCTCGCCACGCTCCAGTTGCAGCAGGTGAGAGGCCTGTCGGCGATCCTGTCCGGCACGGTGTTCCTCGCCCCGGCCGTGATGGTCGCCTGCTCCGGTCCCATCGGCGCCTGGCTGTCCGGCAGGATGCGCGCCACCAGCGTCATGGCCCTGGCCGGGGCCGTCGCCGGCACCGGCATGATCGGACTGAGCTGGGCCTGGTCCTGGTGGGTCTACCTGCCCGTCTTCACCTGGTGCGCGCTCGGGCTCGGCCTGGGCTGGACCTTCGCCAGCGTGGCCACCCAGCAGGTCGTCTCACCCGCCCGCGCCGGAGAGGCCTCGGGCGTCGTCCTCACCGCCCTCGTCACGCTGGGCGCGATCGGCCTCGCGGCCACAGCGGCGGCCATCACCTCGCTCACCCCGGAGACCGGCCCGGAACACGCCTACGACCTCGTCCTGCGGGCCGGCGGCGCCGTGATCCTCGCCTCCTCGGCCCTGTCGCTGCTCGTCCGCCGCAGGCTGAGCGCCCGGGGCGCGTAGGAGGTCTGACCTCAGGGGCGCGGGGAACTGCGCGACAAGCCACGCCCCACCCGCAGCCGCCGACGCACGCCTCAGGGCGCGGGGAACTGCGCGACAGGCCACGCCCCACCCGCAGCCGCCGACGCACGCCACAGGGGCGCGGGGAACTGCGCGAACACACCCCACACACCCGCAGCCGACAACGGAGCCTCACCCCCACGGTGCGGAGGAAAACCCGCTCAACCGCCGGAGGCCCCCGCGCACTCCGCACAAGTCCCGAAGATCTCCACCGTATGAGCCACGTTCACATACCCGTGCTCCGCGGCGATGGACTCCGCCCACTTCTCCACGGCCGGCCCCTCCACCTCGACGGCCTTGCCGCACCCGCGGCACACGAGGTGGTGGTGATGGTCGTCGCTCGAGCAACGCCGGTACACCGACTCGCCGTCGGCCGTGCGAAGGACATCGACCTCACCGGCGTCGGCGAGGGACTGCAGGGTGCGGTAGACCGTGGTGAGCCCGACCGAGTCGCCCTTGTGCTTGAGCATGTCGTGCAGTTCCTGCGCGCTGCGGAACTCGTCGACCTCCTGCAGGGCCGCCGCCACAGCGGCCCGCTGCTTGGTGGCGCGGCCCTTCACGGACGGTCCAGCGGTCGTCACCGTTGCCTCCTCACGTCTGCCTTGCCCGGGCCATTGTGCCAGCCCGGGGTGGGGGCGGTCAGACGCCGACCTCGTCGGCCGCCCGGCGGCTGCCCGGGATCGTGCACTCCCCGGGGTCGGCCGCGCCGTCCGCTGCCGCCCGCGCTCGGGCGCGGCGGCGGGCCAGCGGGGCCGCGAGCGCCGTCAGCACGATGAACGCGCCGATGGTCAGCAGCACGATCGTCGCGCCGGGCGGCACGTCCTGGTAGTACGAGGTGACGGTGCCGCCGATCGTCACGCTCACACCGATGGCCACGGCGATCACGAAGGTGGCGGCGAAGCTGCGGGCGATCTGCTGGGCGGCCGCCACGGGCACCACCATCAGCGCACTGACCAGGAGCAGCCCGACCACCCGCATCGCCACCGTCACCGTGACGGCCGCGGTGACCGCCGTCAGCAGGTTCAGCACCCGCACCGGCAGCCCCGTCACCCGGGCGAACTCCTCGTCCTGGCTGACCGCGAACAGCTGCCGCCGCAGGCCGAGGGTGACCAGGACGACGAACGCGGCCAGCACGCAGATCGCCGTGACGTCCGACTGGGACACCGTCGACAGCGAGCCGAACAGGTACGACGTCAGATTGGCGTTGGAGCCGGTGGGCGCGAGGTTGATGAACATCACACCGCCGGCCATGCCGCCGTAGAACAGCATCGCGAGGGCGATGTCGCCGCGGGTCTTGCCGTACCAGCGGATCAGCTCCATGAGGACCGCGCCGAGGACGGAGACGAGGGTCGCCATCCACACCGGGGACCAGGTCAGCAGGAAGCCCAGGCCGACGCCGGTCATCGCCACGTGGCCGATGCCGTCGCCCATCAGGGCCTGGCGGCGCTGGACCAGGTAGATCCCCACCGCGGGGGCGGTGATGCCGACCAGGACGGCGGCGAGCAGGGCCCGCTGCATGAAGGCGTAGTCGAGGAAGTCCATCAGCTCAGCAGTCCCGTGCGGATCGGTTCGGCGCCCGCCGGCGCGTGCGGGTGTACGTGGTCGTGGCCGGGCAGCGCGTGCTGGCCGACGGCCTTCGGGGGCGGCCCGTCGTGGACGACGCAGCCGTCGCGCAGCACGACCGCCCGGTCGATGAGGGGCTCCAGGGGGCCCAGTTCGTGCAGCACGAGCAGCACGGTCGTGCCCTGGGAGACCTGCTCGGTGAGGGTGTGCGCGAGGACCTCCTGGCTGGCCAGGTCGACGCCGGCCATCGGCTCGTCCATGATCAGCAGTTCGGGTTCGGAGGCGAGCGCGCGGGCGATCAGGACGCGCTGGTGCTGGCCGCCGGAGAGGGCGTCGACCGAGTCCTTGGCCCGGTCGGCCATGCCGACGAGGTCCAGGGCGCGCCGTACGGCCGCGTGGTCGGCCTTGCGCAGCACGCCGAAGCGGGCCCGGGACAGGCGGCCGGAGGAGACCACCTCGGTCACCGTGGCGGGCACGCCGCCGGCGGCCGTGGTGCGCTGCGGGACGTAGCCCACGCGGTGCCAGTCGCGGAACCGCCTGCGGTCCGTGCCGAACAGCTCGATGTCGCCGGCGCCGGTCTGCACCTGGCCGATGACGCTGCGCACGGCCGTCGACTTGCCCGAGCCGTTCGCGCCGAGCAGGGCGACGACCTCGCCGCGGCGCACGGTGAGGTCGATGCCGCGCAGCACGGGGCGCGAGCCCAGGTCCGCGCGGACGCCGCGCAGGGATACGACGGGCTCGGTCATGCCGTCCTCCGATGGGTCGATCACTTGGCTCCCAGGGCCTTCTGCAGGGCGTTGAGGTTGGATTCCATGACCTGGAAGTAGTCGTCGCCGCGGGACTGGTCCGTGATGCCCTCGAGCGGGTCGAGGACGTCGGTCCTGAGGTTCGCGTCGCGGGCCAGGGTCTTCGCGGTCTTGTCGGAGACCAGTGTCTCGTAGAAGACCGTGGTGACGCCGTCGGCCTTCGCCTCCTGCTGGAGCTCCCGGACCCGGGCGCCGCTGGGCTCGCTCTCGGGGTCGATGCCGGAGATGGCCTCCTGGGTGAGACCGTAGCGCTCGGCGAGGTAGCCGAAGGCGGCGTGGTTGGTGAAGAAGACCTTGGTCTTCGTGTTCCTCAGACCGCTCTCGAAGTCACCGTCGAGACCCTTCAGCTTCGTGACCAGGGCCTCGGTGTTCTTCTTGTAGTCGGCCGCGTGGTCCGGGTCGGCCTTCTCGAAGGCCTTGCCGACGCCCTGGGCGATCTCGGCGTACTTCACCGGGTCGAGCCAGACGTGCGGGTCGCGGCCGTGCTCCTCCTCGTCGGAGTGGGCCTCCTCGGAGTGGCCTTCCTCGCCCTCGTGGGTGTGGCCGCCGGTGCCGTGGTCCTCGAGGTGGGTCAGCGTGGCCGCGTCGATCTTGGTCTTGATGCCGGTCTGGCCGACGGCCTCGTCGACGGCGGGCTGAAGGCCCTTGAGGTAGAGCGCCGCGTCGGCCTCCTCCAGCTGCGCGCGCTGCTTGGTGCTGATCTCCAGGTCGTGCGGCTCCTGACCGGGCTCGGTCAGACTGGTGACGTTCGCGTGGTCGCCGCCGATCTGCTGGGCGAGGAACGCCATGGGGTAGAACGACGCGACGACGTCGAACTTGTCCGTGTTGCCCGTCGCCGCGCTGTCGCTGGAGCAGGCGGTCAGGGCGCCGAGGCCGAGAGAGGCGGCCGCGGCGGCGGGTATGAGGCGTCGTCGTACGTTCATGACACTCATTTTCAACAAATATGGAAACGGTTGTCAACAAATCGTCTGAGCAGGCCCTTGAGGTCGCCGGAGGGGGAGCGATTTGATTGAGGGGGCGTCCCCGCCGGTAACCTGAAGCATTCGCTGGAAGCAACTCGCTTCGTCGCCCGTCGTCGTAATGAAGAGAGCACCGTGGCCGCCGACAAGATCGACACCATCGTCAGCCTGAGCAAGCGCCGTGGCTTCGTATTCCCCTGTAGTGAGATCTACGGCGGTCAGCGCGCCGCTTGGGACTACGGCCCCCTGGGTGTCGAGCTCAAGGAGAACCTCAAGCGCCAGTGGTGGCGCTACATGGTGACGTCGCGCGAGGACGTCGTGGGCATCGACTCGTCCGTGATCCTGGCCCCCGAGGTCTGGGTCGCCTCCGGTCACGTCGCCACCTTCACGGACCCGCTGACCGAATGCACCTCCTGCCACAAGCGGTTCCGCGCGGACCACCTGGAGGAGGCCTACGAGGAGAAGAAGGGGCGCGCCCCGGAGAACGGCCTGGCCGACATCAACTGCCCCAACTGCGGCAACAAGGGCCAGTTCACCGAGCCCAAGCAGTTCTCGGGCCTGCTGTCCACCCACCTCGGCCCGACGCAGGACTCCGGCTCCGTCGCCTACCTGCGCCCCGAGACCGCCCAGGGCATCTTCACCAACTTCTCGCAGGTGCAGACCACCTCGCGCCGCAAGCCGCCGTTCGGCATCGCCCAGATGGGCAAGTCCTTCCGCAACGAGATCACGCCCGGCAACTTCATCTTCCGCACCCGCGAGTTCGAGCAGATGGAGATGGAGTTCTTCGTCAAGCCGGGCGAGGACGAGAAGTGGCAGGAGTACTGGATGGAGCAGCGCTGGAACTGGTACACCGGCCTGGGCCTCCGCGAGGAGAACATGCGGTGGTACGAGCACCCGAAGGAGAAGCTCTCCCACTACTCCAAGCGCACCGCCGACATCGAGTACCGGTTCTCCTTCGGCGGCAGTGAGTGGGGCGAGCTCGAGGGCGTCGCCAACCGCACCGACTACGACCTCGGTGCCCACTCCAAGGCCTCCGGCCAGGACCTCACCTACTTCGACCAGGAAGCCGGCGAGCGCTGGACCCCCTACGTCATCGAGCCCGCGGCCGGTGTCGGCCGCGCGATGCTGGCGTTCCTCCTGGACGCCTACATCGAGGACGAGGCCCCCAACGCCAAGGGCAAGATGGAGAAGCGCACCGTGCTGCGCCTCGACCCGCGCCTCGCCCCGGTGAAGGTCGCGGTGCTGCCGCTGTCCCGCAACCCGGAGCTGTCCCCGAAGGCCAAGGGCCTCGCCCAGGCGCTCCGGCAGAACTGGAACATCGAGTTCGACGACGCCGGCGCCATCGGCCGCCGCTACCGCCGCCAGGACGAGATCGGTACGCCGTTCTGTGTGACCGTCGACTTCGACACGCTCGACGACAACGCCGTCACCGTCCGCGAGCGCGACTCGATGAAGCAGGAGCGCGTCTCCCTCGACCAGATCGAGGGTTACCTGGCGGCCCGCCTGATCGGCTGCTGATCGCTTCTCGGATGTAGGCCGGTGCCGGGTCCCTCCTCGGAGGGGCCCGGCACCGGTGCGTTCCGGCGGCTTCACATGTCCAGGTCCACGTAGACGGCAGCGTGGTCCGACGCGCGGTTCCACTTCGAGGTGACCGAGTGGAAGGACTTGATCGTCGAGGGCGCCCAGACGCCGCGCCGCTCGACCTCCACGTGCTGCACCTGGTCCCAGAGCGGTGGCGGCAGCATCAGGTAGTCGAGCTTCTGGCTCTCGGTCTTGCCCGTCCCGTGGGTGCCCGGGGTGCCCCGGTACTCCGGGTGGCTCATCACGTCCCGCAGGCCCGTGCCGAGCAGGGCACGGATCGCCTCGCTGGACGGTTCGTCGTTGAGGTCGCCGGCCACGATGACGTGCGGGGAGCGTTCCAGGGCGGATTGGTAGATCGACGCCACCCGCCGGGCCTGCGCGATGCGCAGCTCCGGGTTGTCGTCGCTCTGGCTCTTGAGGTGGTTGCCGAGCAGCCACAGCGGCGGCCCGCCGATCTGGATCTCGTACTCGGGGCAGTCCCGGCTGAAGAGGTACTTGCCCGGGCGGTCGGGGTCGGGGTCGAAGACGTGGGACCGCAGGGACGTGATCGGGTGGCGGCTGAGGATCCCGACGTCGATGCCGCGCGGGTCGTTGCCGTCGATCACCATGTCGTAGGGGTAGGGCGTCTTCTTCAGGTCGGCGCCCAGCACCTGCTCGTTGAACCGGCGCAGGGTCGTGCGGTCCTCCACCTCCACCGTGAGCAGGATGTCGGCGTCGACCTCGGCGATCACCCGGCCGGTGTTGTGCACGACCTCCCAGTCCAGGTCGTCACGGACCAGTTCCACCCAGCCGGTCCATGCCGGGCGGCCCTTGGCGACGATCGTGAACCTGGTTTTCTCGCCGCTGCCCGTCGTCTCGAACAGAGTGTCCTTGCCGCGCGTCTCGTTGACGAAGAACGGCCTGTCCTTGCGGGAGTCGTGAACGCGGTGCTTCTTGAGGAGTTCGGCGATGCGGACCTTGGTGACGTCGTCGTAGGTCTTCTTCTCCAGCAGGGACACCAGCTCGGCGTAGTCGTCGAGGATCTCGCGACGCTGCTCGTCGTCCGGCAGGCGGAAGACCTTGGGGCGGCGGAAGAGGTTCTCCGTGTTGAAGGTGGCGATACGGATCGTCATGGCGCGCTCCCTCGGGCGGCGCAGGAGTTCCGCGCGACCGGTGGGCGGGCGCCGCCGGGGAGACCGCTCACCGGCCCTTCCATTGTCGGAGCCCCTGTGAAGTGTGTCGAGCGGTGGGGCCGTTGAGGTCCCTGGGGTGAGGAGCCACCGCAGTTCTTGAGCTCCGGTCAGCCGCACGCGGTGCTGCGGACGGCGGGGCTTCGCGACGTCCTTCGCGGCGCTGGGGCGAGGCTGATGGCCACGGCGCACAGGATCCGCTGACAAGTATCAGCTGACAGATATTGAAATCTGTCAGCTGTCATGGCATGGTGGAGGGCATGACGATGCGAACCCGCCCCCTCGGAAACACAGGCCCCCAGGTCTCCGCCCTCGGCCTCGGCTGCATGGGCATGTCCGCCCTGTACGGCGAGGCGGACCGGACCGAGTCCGTCGCGACGATCCACGCGGCGCTCGAAGCGGGCGTCACCCTGCTCGACACCGGCGACTTCTACGCCATGGGTCACAACGAGATGCTGATCGGCGAGGCCCTGCGCGCCGCCCCCGCGGCCCGGCGCGAACAGGCCCTGGTCAGCGTGAAGTTCGGCGCCCTGCGCGGCCCGGACGGCAGCTGGCTCGGCTACGACGGCCGTCCCGCCGCCGTGAAGAGCTTCGCCGCCTACTCCCTCCAGCGGCTCGGCGTCGACCACATCGACGTCTACCGCATAGCCCGCCTCGACCCGGACGTGCCGATCGAGGAGACGGTCGGCGCGATAGCGGAACTCGTCGAGAAGGGCTATGTGCGGCACATCGGCCTCAGCGAGGTCGGCGCCGGGACGATCCGCCGTGCGGCGGCCACCGCCCCCGTGTCCGACCTCCAGATCGAGTACTCCCTCATATCCCGCGGCATCGAGGACGAGGTCCTGCCCACCGTCCGCGAGCTGGGCATCGGCATCACGGCGTACGGCGTGCTCTCCCGCGGCCTGATCTCCGGCCACTTCACCGCGGACCGGCAGCTCGGCGCGGGCGACTTCAGGGCGATGTCGCCGCGGTTCCAGGGCGACAACCTCCGGCACAACCTGGACCTCGTCGAGGCCCTGCGGAAGATCGCCGAGCAGAAGGGCGTCAGCGTCGCGCAGATCGCGATCGCCTGGGTGCTCTCCCGCGGTGAGGACATCGTGCCCCTGGTCGGCGCCCGCCGCCGCGACCGGCTCACGGAGGCGCTGGGCGCGCTGGACGTGACGCTGGAGCCGACCGACCTGGCAGCGATCGAGGAGGCCGTACCGGCCGGTGCCGCAGCGGGCGACCGCTACCCGGCGGCCCAGATGGCACACCTCGAGAGCTGAACCGGGCTCCGGGTACGGTCAGGGCATGGCACCGACCAGCGAGACTCTGACCGCCGAGCGCATCCTCGAGGCCACCGAGGAGGTGCTGCGCCGTCACGGCCCGGCCAAGGCCACCGTGGTGGACGTGGCGCGCGCGCTCGGCGTCAGCCACGGCAGCGTCTACCGCCACTTCCGGACGAAGGCGGCCCTGCGCGAGGCGGTCACCAAGCGCTGGCTGGACCGCACCTCCGGGCAGCTGTCGGGGATCGTCGCCGCGGACCGTGTGCCGGAGGACCGGCTGCGGGACTGGCTCGCCGCGCTGTTCGCCGCCAAGCGCCGCAAGGCGGGCGAGGACCCGGAGCTGTTCGCCACGTACATGGTCCTCACCGACGAGAACGGCACGGCGGTGGGCGAGCACATCACCGACCTGGAGACACAGCTGACCCGCATCATCCAGGCCGGCGTCGAGACGGGCGACTTCGCCGCCACCGACCCGGAGGCATCGGCCCGCGCGGTCTTCCAGGCCACGGGCCGCTTCCACGACCCCTGTTACGCGAGGGAGTGGGAGGAGCCGGGCACCGAGGCCGACTTCGCGGCGGTCGTCGACCTGCTGGTGCAGGGGCTGCGACGAGCGCCGTAGTCCCCGGCACGTCAGCGACCCGAGCCTAGGCCGCCGTCGGATCCACGGTGGCCTGGTGGGCCTCCAGCAGATGCTCCTCCGCCTTCAGCCAGGGCAGGAACTGGGCGCCTCTGTGCCAGCCGCAGGTGTCGCATCTGATCGTGCGCTGCACACCCGTCCGGTGCACCCGCACCACGTGTTCCCGGCCGTGCTGGTCCCACCGGCTGACCTTGCTCGTGTCGATCTGTGCCATGACCCCTCCCGCGTCGAGAAAATCCGCCGTCCCGGTCTGCTCGCAGCAAGGAGTGTGCAGCAAGACCGGCATCAACAGGGTTTCCCCGGAAGAGGGTTATCAGGCTGTGAGCGACCTCGGGCGAGGCTGCGGGGCAGCCGCAGGCTCAGCACGCCGGTCAGCACGACACCGCAGATGCACCAGCAGAGTCACGACCAGGGCGTCCCGCAGGCCATCCCCGGTCCCAGGGACAGGAGCAGCGGCCCAGGGTCGCCACACCGAGGGTCGGCGCCGACTGCCGGGTGGTGATCGTCACACCGCTGCCGGCACCGGCGCGGGCGGGCGGCACCTCGGAGAGGACCGCCCGGTGGATGGCGGGGAGTTGGCAGCGCCTGCCCCCACCGGCGACCACCCCGCGAGCGGCTGGAGGAGCTGCACGCGATCGCCGTGGCCCGGCAGGCCGTTCACACCGGCAGGCGACGGCCGGCCCACAGCCGGCCGCCGTCCGCACGACGGGGCCGTGCCCGGCCGTTGTGATTACTTGAGGGCGTCCCTGCGCGGACCACCACCAGATCGTCGACCGGCCGTGAAGACGCCGTCGGCTCAGACACGGACCCCGGCGGCGTCCCGCACTTCCGCCGACTCGAGCTTCGCGGCGGCCCGCTCGGCCGTGCCCCTGGCCCACCGTCCGTTCGTCACCGCTCCCAGTGCCAGCACCGCGAACCCGCACCCCGCCAGGATCCACCACCCGGGCCGCGCCGCGGACACGAACGTCTCCCGGTACGAGGACGCGCCGACGCCCGAGGCGAGCACCGCGCCCACCACGGCCACCCCCAGCGTCTGCCCGAGCTGGCGGCTCGTGGAGGCGACCGCCGCCGCGACACCCGCCTGGGCGCGTGGCATGCCGGAGACCGCCGTGTTGGTGATGGGCGCGTTGACGAACCCGAAACCGACGCCGAAGAGGACATAGCCGGCGAAGAGCGTGACGTTCGAGGTCTCCGCCTCGAACGCGGCGAACAGGACACCGCTCGTCGTCATCGCCAGGCCCGCGATCAGCAGGGGCAGGCGGGGACCACGCGTGCCCACCAGACGGCCCGACAGCGGCGCGCACAGGAACGTCGGGACGGCCATCGGCAGCATCCACAGACCCGCCTCCAGGGCGGTCAGACCCCGCACGTTCTGCAGGTACAGCGTCGACAGGAACAGGAAGCCGCCGAGCGCGGCGAAGGCGCTGACCGCGATGACCGTCGCCCCGCTGAACGGCGCCGAGCGGAAGAAGCGCAGGTCGATCAGCGGTTCCCTGCGGCGCGGCTCGTGCAGGAGCAGCCCGGCCAGGGCGGCCAGGGCGACGGCGGCCAGGGGCGCGATGGACCGGAACGGGGTGCTCGGCGCCTCGATGATCGCGTACGTCAGTGAGCCGAACAGTGCGATCACCAGCACCTGCCCGACGGGGTCGGGGCGGCGGGCGCGAGGCGCGCGGGACTCGGGGACGAAGCGCAGGGTGAGCAGCAGGGCCGCCAGGCCCACCGGCAGGTTGATCCAGAAGATGGAGCGCCAGCCGACGGAGTCGACGAGGAGGCCCCCGACCAGCGGACCCGCGGCCATCGATATGCCCACGACCGCGCCCCAGACACCGATCGCCCGGGCCCGCTCGCGCGGATCGGTGAAGGTGTTGGTGATGATCGACATGGCGACCGGGTTCAGCATCGAGCCGCCCACCGCCTGCACCATCCGGAACGCCACCAGCGCCTGAAGGTTCGGCGCGAGCGAACACAGCACCGAGCCGATCGTGAAGACGACCAGGCCCGCCATGAAGACCCGCTTGCGGCCGATCCGGTCGGCCGTGGAGCCCGCGAGCATCAGCAGCGAGGCCAGGACGAGCGTGTACGCGTCGATCGTCCACTGCAGACCCGACGTGCTCGCGTGCAGGTCCTGCTGCATGGACGGCAGGGCCACGTTCAGGACCGTGTTGTCCAGGCTCACGATCAGCAGGCTCATGCAGCAGATCGCGAGCACCAGCATGCGGCGGCGGGGGCTGAGCTCGGGCATGCGGCCCATCGTACGCCGATTTCGATAGTGTGGCTAACTAATGAATTTTGCCATCTCATTGCACGGCACAATGGAGGCATGTCCACGCCCCTCCAGATCGGCCCGCACACCGTCCGGCCCCCTGTCGTCCTGGCCCCCATGGCCGGGATCACCAACGCGCCCTTCCGCACCCTGTGCAGAGAGTTCAGCGGCGGCAAGGGCCTGTTCGTCAGCGAGATGATCACCACCCGGGCGCTGGTCGAACGCAACGAGAAGACCATGCAGCTGATCCACTTCGACGCGACGGAGACGCCGCGCTCGATCCAGCTGTACGGCGTGGACCCCGCTACCGTCGGCAAGGCCGTCCGCATGATCGCGGAGGAGGGCCTCGCCGACCACATCGACCTGAACTTCGGCTGCCCGGTGCCGAAGGTCACCCGCAAGGGCGGTGGCTCCGCGCTGCCGTACAAGCGGAACCTGCTGCGCGCCATCCTGCGCGAGGCCGTCAGCGGCGCCGGCGACCTGCCCGTGACGATGAAGATGCGCAAGGGCATCGACGACGACCACATCACCTTCCTCGACGCCGGCCGGATCGCCGTCGAGGAGGGCGTCACCGCCATCGCCCTGCACGGCCGCACCGCCGCCCAGCACTACGGCGGCACCGCCGACTGGGACGCCATCGCCCGGCTGAAGGAGCACGTGCCGGAGATCCCGGTGCTCGGCAACGGTGACATCTGGTCCGCCGGGGACGCCCTGCGGATGGTGCGCGAGACCGGCTGCGACGGGGTGGTCGTGGGCCGCGGCTGCCTGGGGCGGCCGTGGCTGTTCGCGGACCTGGTCGCCGCCTTCGAGGGCCGCACCGAGGACATCGCCCGCCCCGCCCTGCGTGAGGTCGCCGACGTCATGGTCCGGCACGCCACCCTGCTCGGAGAGTGGATCGGCGACGAGTCCAAGGGCGTCGTCGACTTCCGCAAGCACGTCGCCTGGTACCTGAAGGGCTTCGCGGTCGGCTCCGAGATGCGCAAGCGCCTCGCCATCACCTCCTCGCTCCAGGAGCTGCGCTCCGGCCTGGACGAGCTGGACCTCGACCAGCCCTGGCCCGCCGGCGCCGACGGGCCCCGGGGCCGTACCTCCGGCAACAACCGGGTGGTGCTGCCGGACGGCTGGCTGAAGGACCCCTACGACTGCGCCGGGGTCGGCGAGGACGCCGAGCTGGACACGTCCGGCGGCTGAATCAGCCCTTCGAGGGGCGCGGGGTGGAGCCGAACGCCTTCAGGAAGCGGTCCCGGAAGGAGCTCATCTTCCAGACGGGCGCGTCGCGGTCCGGCTTCAGCCCCTCCGTCCACTTCCAGCCGGCGACCTTGTCCAGGACCTCGGGGTCCTTCGCGACGATCGACACCGGTACGTCCCGCGAGGCGTGGTTCCCGCTGACCCGGGCGATGGGCTGGTGGTCGCCGAGGAACACCAGGACGGTGTCGTCGGTGCCGTAGCGCTGCAGCCACTGGGTGAGGCTCGTGACCGAGTACTGGATGGACCTGCCGTACTCCTGACGGGACTTGGTGGTGTCGGTGATGACGTCCGACGCCTTGTTGCCGGCCTTCTGGATGGCGTCGAAGACCGAGCCGTCGCCGAGTTCGTCCCAGCCGACCATCTCGGGGATGGGCGCCCAGGGCTGGTGGCTGGAGGTCAGGATGACGAACGACATCAGCGGCTTGTCCCGCTTCTTTCCGTGCACCTGCCGCTGGAACGCCTCCAGCGCGTACTGGTCGGGCATCGTCGACCAGCTGAACTTGGGGCCCCGGTAGCCCAGGTCGAAGGCGTCGTAGAGCTTGTCGAGGCCGTACCACTTCTCCTCCGGCCAGCCCTTCTGCACGCCCGGCATGACGCCCACCGTGTCCCAGGCGCCGGTCTTCTGGAACGCCTTGGTGAGGGTGAGGTGGTCGCCGGCGCTGACCGTGCGGTAGCGGCGCTGGTTGTCGATCCACAGGCCGGACATGGTCGTGGAGTGGCCGAGCCAGCTGCTGCCGCCGTACGTCGCCGAGGTCAGCCAGCCGCTGCGGGCGTCGAAGCCGGCCTTCTTCAGGGCCTCGGTGCCGGCGTCCAGAGTGCGGTCGACGCCGGGGGCCATGATCGGGTCCTCGACGGCGCTGCGGCCGTAGCTCTCGATGAACGTGAAGATCACGTCCTTGCCGCGCAGGTCGGGCAGCAGCTCAGCGGGCGGAGTGTTGCCGAAGGTGTCCGCCTTGGACTGCCGCACGAACGCCGCCTCGTCCCGCAGCGACTCCACGGTCCGCTGGGCGTGCACCTTGAGGGCCCCGGCCCCGCGCTCGGAGGCGATCGGCCCGCCGAACAGGGTCAGGCCCAGCGCGGAGCAGGCGACCCAGACGGTGCCGGCGATCAGGGCGCCCTTGGACGCCCGTATCCGGTGACGTGCCAGCGCCTCGGCGAGCCGGACCGACGCCGCGACCATGACGGCCGCCACGAGCAGCACGAGCACCACCGCCCCGACGGCGGCGGCGGTCGCGACGCCCCCGCCGAGCGTGTCCTCGACGTACGCCTGCGCGTCGGGCAGCAAATCCCAGTCGAGCGCGGCGTTGAAGCCCCGGCCCAGGTACTCGTTGAAACCCATGTCGAGCAGGTTCACCGTGGTCAGGGCGGTGAGGCCGAGCCCGTACAGCACCGCAGCCACCAGCCGGGGCCGGCGCGGCAGGGCCAGGACGACGACGGCCCCGAGGACCGCCTCCGCCGGGATCCGCGCGAAGCCGGCCGCCTTCAGGGCGGGGAGCGTGTTGGGCAGGAGCAGGGCGCCCAGGACCAGGACGGCGGCGAGGGCGGTGGTGGCCAGGTGGACGGCGCGGGCGGCACGGGGGTGGCGGGTGCGCCACGTGCTGAGGCGGGCCGGCCGGCGCCCGAGGGCGGTGGCTCGGGCGGCCCGGGCGCGCAGGCGGGTGAAGCGGCGTCGGAGGGTGGAGGCGGCCGGGGCCGGGTCGGACGCCGCCGCCGTCCCCTCTCTCTCGCCCTCCCCCTGCCCCCCGCCCTCCGTCTCGGTCTCGGTCCCGGCCTCGGGCACGCCGTCGCCCGGCTGCGACGACTCGCTGAAGCGTGTGAAGACAGGCACCCGGAGGTTCCTCAAGTCCGTCGCCGTGGCCCCGGCCGAGCTGGAGCAGGCCTTCGACGAGGGCATCGGCTTCGACGGCTCCGCGATCGAGGGCTTCGCC
>NZ_JBEOXI010000056.1:0-39989 GCF_040296465.1 Streptomyces sp. NPDC002130 | reverse complement strand
TGACGCTCCACACCGAGGGTGGCTTCGTGCTGGCTTTCCAGCGGGTGGGGGACTATCAGCCACCTCGTGGGCGGGATCTCGTCCTGCCTCAGCAGTTCCGCGTCGACCTGGAGGTCAAGGACCTGGATCAAGCTCAGGCAGACGTCCTCGATCTGGGTGCCACGCTGCTCGACGATGGTGATGCGAAGAGGGGTTGGCGCATCTTCGCGGACCCCGCAGGACACCCGTTCTGCCTCGTCCGGCGCTGACGGGAGACACCGCGAGGGGCGGGGCGGGCAGCTGAACCGGTTGTGAGCGGACCCGGCGGTGTCGAAGATGGGGCGCATGTCTGAAGCTCCCGATGTTGCGACAGCCTGGCGATGGCTATTGGAACGCAAGCCGGGGACTCGGGGAGCTGCGCATGAGTCCCTGGCCGTCGTCGGCGAAGCCGCGTACGCCGAGTCGTGCCTGCGCAGCCTCTACCCGTTCCCGACGCACGGGGCACTGCACTTTCTGCGCGGCACCCCGCCGTGGAGTGAACCGGGCTTCGACGACCTCCCCTTCATCTTGTACGGCGGGCCCCCGTACAAGGTCTATTCGTCGGGCTACACCGAGCTGCTGGGAGAGGTTGCTACGCCGGAGGCAGCCGCCGCTCTCGCGGTGGCACACCTGCCGGCGCAGGTGGTCACGGAGAGCGGCGAGTGATTCGGCGAGCCGCCCGTGGCGCTCCAGCCTGCCGGTTAGGCCGCCGAGCCGTGGCACCGGCCGTACGGCTCGCCCGAGCCGCACCAGCAAGCCGCCCCCTGCTGTGGCGGCCAAGCCACAGCACGACCCCGGGCCGCCAGTGTCGTCGCGTACTGGGGGAGGAGCGTCGCGTCCGTCGGGGAGGCGAGTTCCGACGCCGCGAAGGCCTCGTACGACGGGACCGTGCCCGTGACGATGCCCAGGTTCGGGGTGCCGGAGGTGGAGAGTTCGCGGAGGGACTGCTCTATCGAGGACAGGTGGTCGGCGTGGGACGGGTACTCCGTCGACAGCGACGGGTACGCCTCCAGGAGTTCCGTGAGTTCGTCCGCCGGCCAGTGCAGGATCGCCACCGGGAAGGGGCGGGAGAGGGCCTCCCGGTACGCGCCCAGTTCCGCTCGGAGGCGGAGGATCTCCGCCTCCAGTTCTGCCGGATTCTCCGAGCCCAGGGACCACACGCGCTTGGGGTCGTGGAGTTCGTCCAGGGTGATCGGGAGGGAGTGGACCGAGTCCGCCAGGGCGTCCCACTCGTCGTGGGACTTGCCGAGCATGCGCCGTACGCGGTGGCGGCCGAAGAGGAGGGGGTGGGTGGCGTAGGGGGGCTCCTCGACGTCCGTCAGGAGGCGGTGCACGGCCTCCGTGAAGGTCTCGTGGGCCGCTTCCAGTTCGTCGTGGGATTCCAGGGACTCCGCGACGATCACCCAGGGGGCCGGGTCCTTGGGGGACGCTCCCCGGACACCCTCGATGATCGCGCGGGCCTCGGCCTCGTGGCCGTACTCCCAGAGGTTCGAGGCCTTGAGCGCCCGTACCAGGTGGGGGTTTTCCAGGCCGTCGGGGGAGGACAGCAGGCGGTCGTAGAGGGTGGTCGCGGTGGGGCGGTCGCCGGAGAGCTCCAGGTGGGCCGCCGCCCGCAGGAGCAGGGCCTCGGCGTCCTCGGGATACAGGCCGGCGGTCCGCTCCAGGCGTGCCGCCTCGGCGGTGTGGTCGACGTTTTCGGCAGGCGTGTCGGGGCGCATGGGGGACACCGTACTGCCGGGAGGTGACGAACGTGAGAGATGCGCAGGCCAGACCACTCGGCCTCCCGACTTCCCCCCGCTCGCCACCCGGGCTTCACGGTTCGTCCCGAACCGCCGCCGCCGGACTGCGGGCGGACCGCAACCCGACTACAGCGTCACGTTGTCTATTTGGAGGGTTTGGACTGACTTCGCCGAGAATGGGACGCTTACCGACTTACCGCTCAGGCGGATGTCCGAGCGTGCCGTGTAGAGGTCGCCGCCGCCCGTCGTGACCGTGTTCCAGCGCGGGACCACGCCCCCGGAGCCGCCCGTCACCGTCGAGAAGCGGGAGAGGTCGAAGGTGAGGGTCTGGGCGGAGGCGGAGGTGTTCACCGCGACGATCACCAGGCGGCGGGCCGTCGCGTCGTACGCCGCCACCGCGTAGTCCACGCCCGTGTCCAGGATCGTCATGCCGGGGCGGATGTGCCGGCTGAACTGGGCCATCACGTAGTGCTTGGTCTGGACGGTGGTCGGCTGCAGGGTGTTCGCGTCGTAGGCGATCATCGCCCAGCCCGTGGACGGGTCCATGACCTGCCAGTAGCACCAGGCGGTCGGGTGCAGCCAGCGGAAGTCGAGGCAGAGGTTGGAGGCCATGGTCAGGCCGGTGCCGTCGCTGTCGCCCGTCTCGGAGTTCCACAGCTTCTTGCGGGAGGTGGTCACGACGTCCGTGAAGAGGAGGTCGCGGCGGCCGCCCGAGCCCTGGTAGCCGTGCACGTTGACCTGGGAGACCAGGCCCTTGGTCGTCGAGTTGAAGGACGACCACGTGGAGCGGGCCGTGTCGTAGTTCGTCTCGTCCGAGGCTGCTATGCGGAGGTTCGTCAGGCCGCGTTTGTCCAACTCGCTGCGCATGTACGGGAGGACGGCCGCCTGGACCGCCGGGTCCATGTGGCAGCCCTCCTGGGTGCCGGTCGCGGTCCACCAGGTGGAGGCCGGCTCGTTGAAGGGGTCGACCGTCCCGAAGTTCACGCCCCAGTTCGACTTCGCGTACAACGCCGTCGCCGCCAAGTGCGAGGCGTGCTGGCGGTAGTTCCAGGTCTGGAGGTTGTTTCCGCCGCCCGACGCGCCCGAGGGGTTGTGGTTGCTGCACATCCACCACATCGGGGAGTTGGCGAACAGTTCGGTGATCGCGCCGCGCTGGGTCGCCTTCACGAGCATCGCGCGCTGGTTGGCGTCCGCCGTCCACTTCCACGCCGAGGAGGTGGGGTCCTCGTTGTTCCAGTCCTGCCAGAAGCCCTCGATCTGCTTGAAGGCGGGGATGTTGGGCGACTTCACCATCGTTTCGCCGCCGACGCTGTTCCAGCTGCACGCGCCGAGGTTGTAGCGGGCGATGTTGAGGCCCAGGCCGGGGAGGGAACGGCCGTTGTACGTGACGGACTTGGTGGTGAAGAACAGGTCGGCGAAGTCGTCCCGGGCGCCGAAGACGTTGGCCCACCAGGCGAGGGAGGTGCCCCAGCCCTCCCAGGTGCCGTACGTCGTCGACGGGTTGACGGCGATCGTGGCGTCCGCGTGCGCGGTGCCCGTCGCCAGGGCGCTGCCGAGGAACGTTCCGCCTGCTGCGGCCAGCAGACTTCTGCGTCGGATCACGGCTCCTCCGTAAGGGAGAGGGGGGCGGACGCCGGTCCCCGGCCCGGCGTCACAGGGGTGTCCCCGTGGTTGGTGACGAGAAGCATCGGGTGTGGCGGGTGGGTTGTCGAGAGTTCTGACGAACCTTCTTCAAACCGGTTTACGAAGTCGCCGGCCCGCTCCGGAGGGTGATCCTGTATAAGGAACGACAGGGCATACACGCGTACGGGAGGAGGGGCAGCCGATGAACCGGAGCTGGGCGACGCTGCGTCCCGCCCTCGTGTTGCTCTTCCTGCTCGTCGAGGTGGCGCTGCTCGACACCGGAAGCCTCTCCGCCACCGTCGCCCTCGCCGCGACCGCCGCCGCCTCGGCCGCCCTCGCGCTCTGCGCCGTCGTCGCCTCGCGCTGCGCGCCCGCCGTGCCGCGCACTCGGGTGCGTACGGCCATCCGCGACCGGGACCGGCGTACGGCCTTCCTGCCACAGCGCGATCCCGACGCCCGGGGACGCACCCGGCCCCGGGCACCCGGTCACGCCCTCCGGGCGACCGTCGCGTAGGGGCACCTCCACACCCGAAGTGACCCCGCGCGGGTCGTCATGCCGCCATGACCCGTTTCCGGCACGACGAGACCCCCGGAGGGCTCACCCATGTCCGTCTTCGCCAGCCTGGTCGAGCACCTTGCCGACCTGCTCCAGCCGCTGTTCGGCGCCTCGGCCGCCGCCGCGGCGATCGTCCTGTTCACCGCGCTCGTACGCCTCCTCGTCCACCCCCTGTCCCGGGCCGCCGCACGCGGCCAGAAAGCCAGGACCGCGCTCCAGCCGAAGATCGCCGAGCTGCGGAAGAAGCACGGCAAGAACCCCGAGCAGCTCCAGAAGGCCGTGCTGGAGCTGCACGCCGAGGAGAAGGTCTCGCCGCTGGCCGGCTGCCTGCCGGGGATGCTCCAGATCCCCGCGTTCTTCCTGCTCTACCACCTGTTCTCCAGCGACACGATCGGCGGCGAGGCCAACGGGCTGCTCGGCCACCAGCTGTTCGCGGCGCCGCTCGGGGAGCGGTGGACGGACGCCCTCGACGGCGGTCTCCTCAGTGGCGCGGGGCTCGTCTACGCCGGGCTGTTCGTGGTCGTGGCCTGCGTCGCCGCGTTCAGCTACCGGCTCAGCAAGCGCATGATGGCCGCGAACCCGGCCGCCCAGGGCGGTGACGGGGAGCAGCTGCCCGGGCTGGGGGCGGTGACGAAGGTGATGCCGTTCATGTCGTTCTTCACGCTGGTCACCGTGGCCGTCGTACCGCTGGCCGCCGCGCTGTACGTCGTCACCAGTACGACGTGGAGTGCCGTCGAGCGGGCCGTGCTCTACCGGTGACCGGTCGGGCCGGGTCCAGTACGTGAACGGGGTATTGCGGAGTGCACCGCGAGCTTGGACGATCGACCAGTCCTCCGATGGCTCTGCCCCGCCGCATCCGGGTCGCGCGCATCGGCCGGGCGCCCGCGATCGAGGGAGACTGATCATGAAGCTGCTGCGAGTCGGTACGGCCGGGGCGGAGCGGCCCGCGCTGCTCGACGCCGAGGGGGCCCTGCGGGACCTGTCGGGCGTCGTCCCGGACATCGACGGCACGCTGCTCGCCGACGAGGAGGCACTCGGCCGGGTCCGGGCCGCCGCCGACGCCGGTGACCTGCCCGTACTGGACGCCACCGGGTTGCGGGTCGGGCCGCCGCTGGGGCGGATCGGCAAGATCGTCTGCATCGGGCTGAACTACCACGACCACGCGCGCGAGACCGGCTCCGAGCCGCCCGCCGAACCGGTCGTCTTCATGAAGGCGCCGGACACCGTGGTCGGGCCGCACGACACGGTCCTCGTGCCGCGCCGGGCCCTCAAGGCCGACTGGGAGGTCGAACTGGCCGTCGTCATCGGCCGTACGGCCAGGTACCTGGAGTCCGTGGAGGAGGCGCTCGCGCATGTCGCCGGGTACGCCGTGGCGCATGACGTGTCCGAGCGGGAGTTCCAGATCGAGCGGGGCGGGACCTGGGACAAGGGGAAGAACTGCGAGACGTTCAATCCGCTCGGGCCGTGGCTGGTGACCGCGGACGAGGTACCGGACCCACAGGACCTGTCCCTGAAACTGTGGGTCAACGGCGAGCTGAAGCAGGACGGGACCACGGCCGAGCAGATCTTCCCGGTCGGGGAGGTCGTGCGGTACCTCAGCCAGTTCATGACGCTGTACCCGGGCGACGTGATCAACACCGGGACGCCGGCGGGGGTGGCGTTGGGGGCGCCCGAGCCGAAGCCGTTCCTGCGGGCCGGGGACGTCGTGGAGCTGGAGATCGAGGGACTCGGGCGGCAGCGGCAGGAGTTCAAGGACGCGTAGGCGCTCCGCTGGAGGGCCGGGGAACTGCGGTCGCCTTCGGCTGCGGGCCGTATGTGGCTGGTCGCGCAGTTCCCCGCGCCCCTAGGGGCGCTCCCCTCACGCCAGTGCAGAAGCCAGCTCGCGCCACGCCTTCCTCGGGAGGGCGTCGCGGGGCTCGCCGTTCACGACCTGGAGGGCGACGTGGTCCGCGCCCGCCTCGAAGAAGGCGTCGATCTTCGTGCGGATCGCCGTGTCGTCGCCCCAGGCGAAAAGGGCGTCGACCAGGCGGTCGCTGCCGCCGTCCGACAGGTCGTCCTCGGTGAAGCCGTGCCGGAGGAAGTTGTTGGTGTAGTTCGGCAGGGGGAGGTAGATCTCCAGGAACTCGCGGGCCAGCGCGCGGGCGCGGGCCGGGTCCGTCTCCGGGACGACGCCCAGCTCCGGGGCCAGCAGCGGGGCCTCGCCCAGGATCTCGCGGGCGTGCGCCGTGTGCTCCGGGGTGACCAGGTACGGGATCGAGCCCGCCGCCCGGTCGCGGGCCAGCCGCAGCGACTTCGGGCCCAGGGCTGCCAGCAGGCGGCGGTCGGCCGGCACTCCGGCCGCGTCCAGGCCGTCGAGGTGGCCGACCAGGGCCGAGTAGGGGCGGGCGTACTGCTCCACCCGCTTGGCGTGGCTCACTCCGAGGCCCAGCAGGAAACGCCCGGGGTGGGACGACTCCAGGTCCGCGAAGGCCGAGGCGGAGGCGTCCGGCTCGTGCTGCCAGATGCTCTGGATGCTGGTGCCGACCTTGACCTTCGAGGTCGCCTCGATGAGCGGGGCGGCGTTGGCGGCGGAGCTGTTGCCGCCCAGCCAGAGGGCGCCGTAGCCGAGTTCCTCCAGTTCGGCGGCGGCCTCGGCGAGTTCGCCGCGCCGGTCCGGGTCCTCGGAGCGCAGGCCTACGCTCCAGATGCCGTACCGGCCGAGCGTCTCCTTCAGGGGGGTGGTCATCGGTGGGGGTCCCTCCGGTTGGGGCGCCGTGCTTGATCACGCGGACACAGGTGCCAACCGGAGGGAGTCTCCGCTCATTCCATGAGCAGGCTCAGTGGTCCAGGAACCGCTCCAGCGCCTCCACCACCATGCGGTGATCGTCGAGTTGAGGCAGGCCGGAGACCGTCACCGCGCCGATCACGCCCACGCCCTCGACGGTGATCGGGAAGGAGCCGCCGTGGGCCGCGTAGGTGTCGGGGTCGAGGCGCGAGGACTCCTCGAACGTGCTGCCCTTGGCGCGGAAGCGGGCGCCGACCAGGTAGGAGGCGGAGCCGTAGCGCTCGACCACCCGGCGCTTGCGGGCGATCCAGGCGTCGTTGTCCGGGGTGGAGCCGGGCAGTGCCGCGTGGAAGAGCTGCTGGCCGGAGCGGTGGATGTCGATGGCGACCGGGGCCTGCCGCTCCCGGGCCATCTCGACGAGGAGCGAGCCGAGCGCCCAGGCGTCGTCGTACGTGAACTGGCGGAAGACCAGGAGGCGTTCCTGCTTCTCCAGTTCCTCCAGACTCGGGGTGAGCTCCGGGTGGAACTTCGGGGTGAGCCCCTGGCTGTGGGAGGGGTTGCTCTTGTGGGTCACAGGGTCACCGTCACCTTCTCGAGGGCCGAACGACGAGCGGCCTCCAGGACGTCCAGGGCGGCGGCCGCCTCCCGCGCGGTCACGGGGTTCGGGGCGCCCTCCAGCAGGGCCTTCGCCACGGTCGCATAGTAGGCGGGGTAGTCGCCCGGGAGGGTGGGTTCGGCGCGTCCGCCGCCGGTGACCGGGGACTCGCCCGAGCCCACACGGCCCCACAGCGACTCGGGCTCCACGCCCCAGCCGGGGCCGGGGCGCAGGCCGTCGCGGAGCGCCGCCTCCTGGGGGTCGAGGCCGTACTTGACGTAACCGGCGGTGGAGCCCAGGACGCGGAAGCGGGGGCCCAGTTGGGCGGTCGTCGCGGAGACGTGGAGGTGCGAGCGGACGCCGCCGGTGTGTGTGATCGCGATGAAGGTGTCGTCGTCCGTCTCGGCGCCCGGGCGGCGGATGTCCGTCTCCGCGTACACGGAGGCCGCCGGGCCGAACAGGACCAGCGCCTGGTCGACGACGTGGCTGCCGAGGTCGTAGAGCAGACCTCCGATCTCTGCGACGTCGCCGGACTCCCGCCAGCCGCCCTTCGGCTTCGGGCGCCAGCGCTCGAAGCGGGACTCGAACCGCCACACGTCGCCCAACTCGCCCGCGTCCAGCAGCTTGCGCAGGGTCAGGAAGTCGTTGTCCCAGCGGCGGTTCTGGAAGACGGAGAGGAGCAGCCCGCGCTCCTCGGCGAGGGCGGCGAGCGCGCGGGCCTCGGCCGCCGTGCCCGCGAGGGGCTTGTCGACCACGACCGGCAGACCGGCCTGCAGCGCGGTCGTCGCGAGCGGCACGTGCGTCTTGTTCGGGGACGCGATGACGACCAGGTCCAGCTCGGCGGCCCGGTCGAACAGCTCGTCCGGTGTGGCCGCGAGACGGATGTCCGGGAACTCGGCACGGGCCTGCTGCTGCCGTTCGGGGTTCGAGGTGACCACCGTGTCGAGGGTGAGGCCCTCGGTGGCGGCGATCAGCGGGGCGTGGAAGACGGAGCCGGCGAGGCCGTAGCCGACGAGGCCGACGCGGAGGGGCGAGCCGGGGGCTGTGCCGAGGGGTGTGCCAGTCATGCCACCCACTTTCGCAACGCTGTTGCCAAAGTGCAAGCGCCGGGGACAATGGGGGCGTGGACAGGGCGGACGACCGTACGGGCGGAGTGGGCGGCATGCGCGGGGCGGGAGCTGCGGGAGCAGCCGGTACGGCCGGGGCGGGGGGCGGCGGGGTGAACCTGCTCTCCCTGCGCAGCCACAACGCCGCGCTGGTGCTCGACCTGCTGCGGACCGCCGGGGACGAGGGCATCAGCCGCCTCGAACTCGCCGAGCGGACCGGGCTCACCCCGCAGGCCGTCAGCAAGATCACGGCCCGGCTGCGGGAGGACGGGCTGGCGGCGGAGGCCGGACGCCGGGCGTCGACCGGGGGCAAGCCGCGCACGGTGCTGCGCCTGGTGCCGGAGGCCGGGCACGCCGTCGGGGTCCATCTGGACCGGGACGAGGTGCGGGTCGTGCGCGTGGACCTGCGGGGGACCGTGGTGGGGGAGCGGCGGGCCGCGCTGGATCTGGGGGCTGGGTCGGAGGCCGTACTGGCTGCGGTGCGGGAGGCGGTGGCGGGGGTGTTGCCGGCCGGGGGTGAGGGCGGAGTCCGGCAGAGGGTGGTGGGGGGAAACGGGGGCTCCCATGACGAAAACTCCCGGCTGGGACCGGCCGGGCTCGAGCCGGCCCTGCTCGGGGTCGGCGTCGCGTTGCCCGGGCCGCTCGATCACGGGCGGGGGGTGCTGCGCCGGGTGACCGGATTCCCCGAGTGGGACGGCTTTCCGCTGCGTGCGGCGCTGGCGGAGCGGCTCGGGGTGCCGGTCGTGGTCGACAAGGACACCAACGCGGCGGCGCTGGGCCTCGCCGCCGGCGGTGAGCGCGGCTCCTTCGCGTACCTGCACCTCGGCACGGGGCTGGGGGCCGGGCTGGTCATCGGCGGCAGCGTGCACCGGGGGGCCAGGACCGGGGCCGGGGAGTTCGGCCACCAGGTGATCCAGCTCGACGGCCCGCCCTGCACCTGCGGGGACCGGGGCTGCGTCGAGGTCCTGTGCCTCGGGGCGGTGGCGCGCGGCGATCTGGACGAGGCGGCGCGGGTGCTGGGCGCCGGGGCGGCGAACCTGGTGGGGCTGCTCGACATCGACGTCGTCCTGCTCGGCGGCCGTACGGTGGCGGCGGCGCCGGACGCCTTCCTGGTCGGGGTCGGCGCGGTGCTGGAGGCCCGGGCCCGGCGAACGGGCCAGGACGCCGTACCCGTACGCGTCGCGGCCGGGGGAGACGGGGCCGTGGCGGTGGGGGCGGCTCAGCTGGTGCTGGGGCCGGTGTTCGGGCGTGGAGGAGGCTGAGACCGGGGGCGGCGGGAAGGGGCGTTGCCGGTCCGGCGGCAGGAACTCGTCCGCCCGCCCGCAGCAACCCGTTCGGGTCCGCCCTGCCGTGTGGCATGTGTGCTCGGGCCGGCCACTCGTTCTCCTCGTGCAGCAGGCGAAGGGCGGGCCCGACGGCTCCGGCCGGGCGCAGCACCGGGCCAGGCAGCTCCGCGACCAGTAGACGTACGGTCCTCGCGCGCGCAGGCCCTGCGGCGACGACAAGCCCCTGGTGTCCGCCGACCGGGCGGATCCACGCCGCCGTTCGGGGTCGGTTCGCGGCGGCGTCGTCTCGTGAGCCTCTCCGCTCGGAATGTCACATCATCATGCGACTCTGCACGCCCGCTCACTTCTGCCTGGCGGCGGCAGCGGCGGCTGCCGTCCTGCTTCCCGGTGCACATCCGGCGCACGCGGACGCCCCGGCGCACGCTGACGCCCCCGCGCCCGCCTGTGCCGCGCCCGACGACCACACCTTCCCGCTCACCACCCGCATCCACGGCGGCCCCGACTCCTACACGGCCGGTGGCGGGTTCGGGACCTTCTCCGTCGACCTGACCAACACGACCGACCGGACCTGCGCCGGGATCCACCCCGTCGTCGTGCTCGTCGACGGCAAACGGGCCCTGGAACCGTCCCAGCCCCGCCTCGAGTTCTTCGAGGGGGCGCGCGCCCACCCCGTGCGGTTCGAGAAGACCGGCGAGGACGAACTCGTCGGGGCGTTCGGCGGCGAGGAGGACGGCTTCGCCGGGTTCACCGTCGGACCGGGCGACACCGTCACCGTGAAGGTGCGGCTCGCGCTCACCTCGGACGCCGTGCCCAACGAGGTCACGGCCAACGCCGCGGTCGTGCAGCGGCACGACGACGACGGCGACTGGGTCGGGCAGTCGAACGACTACCGGTTCCGGATCGACGACGGCGAGCCGGGGACCGGCACCGACACCGCCACGGACACCGACACCGACACCGACACCGACACCGGTACGGAATCCCGCCCCGACTCCGAGGCGTCCGTCCCGCCCCGCGAGGACCGTTTCCCCTTCGCGGAGGAACTGGCCCGGACCGGCACCGGCACCCGGGTCGCCGCGGCCACCGCGGTCCTGCTGCTCGCCGGCGGCGCGGCACTGCTCGTCGCACGCCGCCGCCGCGGAGATTGACCGGAGGGGCCCTAGACGGGCCGTCCCGCCAGTCGGGACGCCGTACGCGGACCGTTCCGCAAGATCCCGCCACTGTCTAGGCTGGGTCGCAGGCTGGACCGCGTACGGCAGGAGATCCCGCACATGGCAGACCGCAAGCCCATCGAATCGTGGCTCACCGACATGGACGGTGTGCTCATCCACGAGGGCGTTCCGATCCCCGGCGCCGACGCCTTCCTGAAGAAGCTGCGCGAGTCCGGGAAGCCCTTCCTGGTCCTCACCAACAACTCGATGTACACCCCGCGCGACCTGCACGCCCGGCTGCGCCGCATGGGCCTCGAAGTGCCGATCGACAGCATCTGGACCTCGGCCCTGGCCACCGCCCAGTTCCTGGACGACCAGCGGCCGGGCGGGTCGGCGTACGTCATCGGCGAGGCCGGGCTGACCACCGCGCTGCACGACATCGGCTACATCCTGACCGACCACGAGCCGGACTACGTCGTCCTGGGCGAGACCCGCACGTACTCCTTCGAGGCCATGACGAAGGCGGTGCGGCTCATCCTCGGCGGCGCCCGGTTCATCTGCACCAACCCCGACGAGACGGGTCCCTCCACCGAGGGCCCGCTGCCCGCGACCGGTGCCGTGGCCGCGCTGATCACCCAGGCGACCGGCAAGAAGCCGTACTTCGCGGGCAAGCCCAACCCGCTGATGATGCGGACCGGGCTGAACGCCATCGGGGCGCATTCCGAGACGAGCGCGATGATCGGCGACCGTATGGACACCGACGTGCTGGCCGGCATGGAGGCCGGGATGCAGACGTTCCTGGTGCTCACCGGTCTGACCCGGCCCGAGCAGGTCGAGGACTTCCCGTACCGGCCCTCGCAGGTCGTGGACTCGATCGCGGACCTCGTCGACCGGGTCTGACCACCGGCCCCTGCGACGGGCGGGGCTCAAACCCTCGGTCACCCGTACGGAGCAGCCACCGCGTCCTTGAGGATGCGGCGGCCCACCGGGCGGGGGAGGCTCCAGGCGTCTGGAGGTTCACGATGGGTTCCCTGAAAGTCACTGTCTGTACGAGCGTCCTGGCCGTCGTCGCCCTCGCACCGGCGGCCTACGCGATGGACGCTGGGAGCGTCTCGGTGACCCCGGCGCGCCCCGCCCCCGGCAGTGACGTCACGCTCCGCGTGACCGGCTGCGCCCAGCGAACGGCCGTGGCCGCCTCGGCGGCGTTCGTCGCGGACGCGCGGCTCACCGTCGCAGGCGCCGACGAGCTCGTCGGCGACAGCCGCGTCCGCTCCACGCTCAAGGCGGGTTCGTACACCGTGCGGGTCACCTGCGGTGCCACGCGGCGGACCGGCACGCTCACCGTCCAGGACGGCGGGGCGGGACCTGAGGCGGGACGCTCTGGGGCCGCGCGAGCCGGCGTGCCCGGGGCCGGTGGCCGGCCGCCCGCCCCCGGCCAGGGCGGGCAGCCGCCCGTGCCCGACAAGGGCGGACAGCCGTCCGCACCCGGCGTCGACACGGAGGCGTTCCCCTCCCGCCGGCCCGGCGCACCCGCCTCGCCCGTCGCCCCCGTCCGGGCGGGTGGTGGCGGTGCCGCCGACTCCCTGGCCGCCGAGGAGCGCGGCGCCGGTCCCGGCACGGCGCAGGGGGTGACCGGACTCGTGCTCGCGGGGGCGGCCGCGTTGGTGGTCGTCGCGCTGCGCGGTGCCCGCCGGGGCCGCGGAACGGACTGACCATGCACGATCACGATGACGTTCAGAGACGCTTCTCGGGCACCGGCCGCCTGCTGACCGGCATGGCCTGGGTCGTGCTGCTGCTCGGGCTGTGGCTGTGGGGCCGCGAGGTCACCGAGATGCGGCACGGCATCTCGGCGCCCACCACGGGTGACATGGCGGCGGCCGGACGGCCCCCGGACATCAAGCTGCCGCCGGAGCACCGCCCGCTGGGCGACGCGCTGCCGCAGCGTGTCGACATCCCCGGGCTCGGCGTCCAGGCCCCCGTGGTGGCGCGCGGTCTCGACGCACGCGGGGCGCTCGACCCGCCGCCGTACGACCAGCCGGGCGTGGTCGGCTGGTACGCCGGCGG
Organism: Streptomyces sp. NPDC002130; assembly: GCF_040296465.1. Lineage (NCBI taxonomy): Bacteria > Bacillati > Actinomycetota > Actinomycetes > Kitasatosporales > Streptomycetaceae > Streptomyces > Streptomyces sp. NPDC002130. The sequence continues at coordinate 27,087 of NZ_JBEOXI010000056.1, read as the reverse complement.
GGTCGCGCCCGGGGCGCCCGGAACCGCGCTGATGGTCGGTCATGTCGACACCGAGTCCCGGCCCGCCGTCTTCTACAAGGTCAGTGCCATGCGGCCGGGCCAGACGATCCGGGTGGTCCGGGCCGACGCCAGGATCGCCGAGTTCACCGTCGAGTCCGTCCAGGTCCTCACCCGCGACCGCTTCGACGCCCACCAGGCCTACGGGCCCCGCGAGTCGGGCCGTGCCGAACTGCGGCTGGTCACCTGCGGCGGCAGCTTCGACCGTACGACCCGCAGCTACACGGCGAACGTGGTCGTCTCGGCGTACCTGACGGGAACCGGCCCCTAGTGGAGTGACCCGGCGAGCTGCGCGGGAGGCCACGGGGGCCACGGTGGGTGAATCTCTGGCCGGAGGCCGGGCAGGTGCTGTGAGGACTTCAGAACCGAAGGGCCGCCCCGGCCCAGAGGTTGGATCACACCAAGTCCGGATACGGTGGCGCTGCGTCATCGCGCCGGTGAGGTTCGCCTCGTGGGCGTCGCGGGACGTATGTCAGGATTGAGACTTGGAACGGTGCACCCAAGGGGGAGTTGGATGTACGGCAGCAGGGGGGCCGGGGCGTTCGCCAAGAGGCGGATGTCCGCAGTGGTGCTGGGGGCGGCACTGCTGGTGACGGGGTGTTCCTCCTCCGACGGAGGAGACGGAACGGACGAGCGCGGTGACGCGGGCGCCGGGATCACCCAACAGCCCAAGGAAAAGGCCCCCTTCTGGGTCAATCCGGACGGGACGGCGGCCCGGCAGGTCGCCGCCCTGGAGAAGTCCGGCAAGAAGCAGGACGCCGAGCAGATCCGCAAGATCGCCGAGCAGCCGGTCGCCGAGTGGGTCGGCCCGGACGACCCGCAGGAGCAGACCCGGGGCTTCACCGAGGCCGCCGGCAAGGCCGGCCGCACGGCGCTGCTCGTCCTCTACAACATCCCGCACCGCGACTGCGGCCAGTACTCGCAGGGCGGAGCCGCCGACGGCAACGCCTACCGCGAGTGGCTCGACGGCGTCGCCGCGGGCATCGGCGACCGGCCCGCCACGATCGTCCTGGAACCGGACGCCCTGCTGCACCTGGTCGACGGCTGCACCCCGGAGCAGTTCCACGAGGAGCGCTACGACCTCCTCAAGGGCGCCGTCGCCAAGCTGAAGTCGCTGAAGAACACGAAGGTCTACCTGGACGCGGGCAACGCCGGCTGGCAGAACCCCGACCAGATCTTCGAGTCCCTGAACCGCGCGGGCATCGCCCAGGCCGACGGCTTCTCGGTCAACGTCTCCAACTTCTACTCCACCGAGGACTCCATCGCCTACGGCAAGCAGCTTTCCGCCAAGGTCGGCGGCAAGCACTTCGTCATCGACACCAGCCGCAACGGCAAGGGCCCCTACAACGACGGCAAGCCCGACGAGCGCTGGTGCAACCCGCCGGGCCGCGCCCTGGGCGAGACCCCGACGACGAAGACGGCGGACCCGCTGGTCGACGCGTACCTGTGGGTCAAGCGGCCCGGCGAGTCGGACGGCGAGTGCAAGGGCGGCCCGAAGGCGGGCCAGTGGTGGGCGGACTACGCGCTGAAGCTGGCGAAGGCCACCGCCTGACGCGACCGTCTCGAGCGGCTGACGCGCCGGCCCGTACGAAAGGGGCGCCCTCCTCGCGGAGAGCGCCCCTTGCCGTCGATTCTCAGGGCACCTTGACCCACTGCGCCTTGCTCGGGGTTCCGTCGGCGTCCGTCACGAACAGCATGTACCAGCCCGCCTGGACCAGGTTCCGGTTCTCCGGCACGGTCACCGTCAGCTTGTCGCCGGACGCCTTGAAGTCCAGGGCGATCGACCGCTGGTCGACGTCGGTGACGTGCGTGGCGGCGCTCGGCCGGATCAGCCGGACCTTCTTGACCTTCGCCGCGTCCGACGAGGTGAACGTCCCCGTGGAGCCGCGCTCGATGGTCTGCGGACCGCCCGACAACGAGGGCCGGTCCCCGTCGCCGTACAGGTAGGGCGGCGTGTAGATCTCGATGCGCTGCTCGAACTCGCCCGGCTTGGTGTTGGCCTTGTCGGCATACAGCGAGTCGGAGCCGAAGAACATCACGCGTCCGTCGGGCAGCAGGATCGACCCGGAGTGGTAGTTGCGGCCCACGAGCGGGTCGGCGACGCGCCTGAGCTCGTTCTTCTCCGTGTCGTAGAGCCGCGCCTCGAAGATGTTGGAGTCGCCGCGGCCGCGGTAGTCCTCCGAGCCGCCGGAGATCAGCACGCTGTCGTCGGGCAGGACCGAGGCGTTCGGATAGCGCGTGCCCTTGTCCAGGGACGGGCCGTCCACGAAGCGCGGGTTCGCCTTCTTCAGGTCGACGATCCGGGTCTTCTCACTGGACTTCTCGGACTCGCCGACGCCGCCGCCACCGACCACCATGTACTTCTCGTCCTGCGCAGGCGGCAGCAGCACCGTGCCGGACGTCTCCATCAGGGTGGGGTCGCTCAGACCGGGGATCTTGGCGAACTTGTTGGTGTCCACGTCCCAGACGCCCGGCTCACGGCCCACGTTGTCCGGCCCGTAGCCCGCGTTGGAACCCGAGTAGAAGACCTTGCCGTTCTGCATGAGGAACAGCGCCGGGTAGGTCGGGAACTGCCGGACCTTGCCGGTGTAGGCCCACTTCTTGGTCTTCGGGTCGAAGATCTCGTTCTTGCCCGGGACCAGCTGGCCGATGTCGTCGAGCCCGGAGACGCTGAGGATCTTCCCGTCGCTCAGGGTGGTGAGCGTCGGGTACCAGCGGGCCTCCTTCATCGGGTCGACCTTGATGTACTTCTCGGCCACCGGGTCGAACTCGAAGGCGTCCCGGATCCCCTGGAAGTCCTTCTTGTCGAGGGCCAGTTTCTGCGCGATGCCGTAGGTGTTCTTGGCGTCGGCGCCCTTCAGGCCGTGCACGCGATAGTTGTCCTGCGTGCCCGTCTCGAACTTCTTGCCCCGCTTCTGCGCCTCGACGTAGATCCGGCCCAGGCCGGGGTCGTTGCGCAGGAACCTGCCGGTCGCCTTGTCGAAGACCTTCTTGGCGCGCGGCACGAGCACCGGGTCCTTGGAGACGAAGGTCTTGCCGTTCTTCTTGCCGGTGAACGTGGTGCCCGCGGGCAGGGTGATCGGCGCGTCCGGGTTCTCGTTGTGGACGATCATCAGGCCGCCGGCCTTGGTGACGTCACCCTGGAGCTTCTCGTAGCGCTTGGTGCCGCCCGCGATCAGCAGATTGCCGTTGGCGAGCTGGGTGTGGCCGGTGCAGAACAGGTCGGCCGGCGTGGGGACCTTCTTGACGGTGCCCTTGAGCGGGTCCCATATCCGGGTGTCGAACTTCTTCGCGTCGAAGTTGTCCTGGTCGTTGCCCGACCCCGCGACGAGCAGCACCTTGCCGGTGCGCAGCAGCGCCGCGTGGATGGTGTTCTGCCGGTACTCCTCGGGGAAATCGACTATCTCCCACTTGCCGTTGGCGGCCTTGTACTCCGGCTTGTTGATTGTGTACTGGTGGTATTTCTCGGTGCTGAAGCGGTAGAGCCACGGCCCGTTCATCCCGGCCAGCGCGAGTACCACCGCCGTGCCGATCGCGAGTCGACGGGCCCGGCGGCGGCCTGCACGGTCGTTCATTCCTTACGTCCCCCAAGTCCACCAAGGGCGATCTGCATGGTCTGGTCGGATCCCCCGACCTCCCCGTGTGCGCCCGGGGTGGCGGCCCACGTGGGCTTGTGCTGCGGGGTGTGCCCCGACGGCTGCTGCGGGATGGGCAGCGGCTGCGTCCGGTGCGGCCCCGCAGGGTCCTGCGGCTGTCCCGCGGCAGGGGCGGCGGGCTTCCTCGCGTCCTGCCGCAGCTGCCAGCGCCAGGCGAACACCGGCGAGGCGGTGATCAGCAGCGCGAACGTCGCCCAGATGATCATCGCGGGGTGGGAGTGGCCGAAGACGAAGCCGGCCGCGATCGACCCGCCGAAGATCGCGACGAAGTACCAGTGGTAGCGGAACGTGCCGAACCAGCGGTCCGGGCTCGCCGAGTCGCCCTTGGGCGTCACCACGAACTTGCTCTTGCGCCGCAGCACGGAGTCGATCAGCGCCTTCGCGTACAGCGGTGCCGACAGCGCGGACATCACCATGCCGGCCACACCGCCGGAGCCCTCCGGCTCGTGCGGCGAGACGTTGTGCCGGCGGTTCCAGACGTACAGCCCGATCTGCAGGGCGGAGGCGTTGCCGTAGAGCATCAGCCAGACCGCCGGGTCGATGTTCACACCCGAGGCGCCCAGGCCCAGGAACAGGCAGCAGCTCAGCGCCGCCAGGATCCAGTTGAGGGCCGACATCGGGTAGAAGATGATCATCATCGTGTAGTTGAAGAGCTTGCTCGGCGGCAGCGAGTACCAGCCCTTCCAGTACTGCCCGATGATCGTCTCGTACGTCCCCCGCGACCAGCGCATCTGCTGGGTGAAGAAGTCCGTCCAGGCGCTGGGGCCCTCACCGACCGCGAGCACGTCCGGCGTGTACACCGAGCGCCACTTCTTCCCCGTCGCCGGGTTCTTGTGGCGGTGCATCTCGAAGCCGGTCGCCATGTCCTCGGTGATCGAGTCGTACAGACCGCCGATCTGCTTCAGGGCCTTGATGCGCACGGCGTTGGAGGTGCCGACGAACATCGGGGAGCCGTAGCGGTTGCCGGCGCGCTGGATCAGCGCGTGGAAGAGGAACTGCTGGGACTCGGCGGCCTTGGTGATGGGGTTGTCGTAGTTGCCGTAGACCTGCGGGCCGATGACGAAGCCGACGTCCGGGTCGCGGAAGAAACCGAGCATCCGCTCCAGGTAGTTGGGCAGCGGCACGTGGTCGGTGTCGACCGAGGCGAAGAAGTCGTAGTCGTCGCCGTGCGCTTCAAGCCAGGCGTTGTAGTTGCCGTGCTTGGTCTTGGCGCGGTGCGGGCCCTTGGCCTGGTTCCACTTCGCGACGCCCTTGCGGGAGAAGTGGTGCACGCCGAGGCGCTCGCAGACCGCCTTCACGTCGGGGTCGTCGCCCTCGTCGAGCAGCCACACGTGCATCAGGCCCCGGTGGCGGATTCTGACGGCCGCCTCCAGGGTCTTCGTCACCATCTCCAGCGGTTCCTTGCCGGGCACGAAGGAGGTGAGGAAGGCCACTCTCGTGCCGGTCTCGGGCACCACCGGGATCGGGTCGCGGGCCACCAGCGTGGCGTGCGCGTTCGACAGCACGTTCATGCAGCGGAAGAACTCGATCAGGCCGATCGAGACGAGCATGACCATGTCGAGAGTGGGCAGCCAGTCGAAGGCCGGGTAGTCGCGCTCGGTCCAGTGCTCGGGCTGGAGCAGCCAGAACAGCAGCACCAGGGACAGCACCGGGGCCGCGGCCAGCATCAGGGCGACGCGGATACGGTGCGGCTCCTGCGAGATGAGCGAGCGGTACTGCACCTTGTACGGCTTGTTCGGATCCGGCTGGGTGAGGGGACCAGCGAGCCGGCTGTAGTGCTCGTAGTCGTATCTCGGCAGCGTTTTCTTGATTCGCCGGAACGTCCCCGTCGTGCTCATCCGGTGCGCCGGCACCCTGAGCTGGGTGGTCTGGGACGGGTCGTTTTCCTGCCGGGCACCCGTGGGCCTCGACGTCATGAGTCATCCCCCCACACGCGGACAGCCGCGTGTTTCGTAGCTTCCTACCGCCTGCTGCTGGTCCCCCTCGACCTTCACAGACGTATCAGTGGTGGATCGCAGTCACCACGTCATCCACACCCTATAGACACGGCAACGCGACCTTCCGGTTGCATGATGCCCCCCACGGCATCGGTCCGTGGACGGGGCCCCTACCCCCGCCCAGCGCGCAACCGGCTCCGAATCCCCCCAACTGCCGCGAAATCGCAGCATCCTGAAAAACCAGAAAACCAAGGTTCTACGGCGCCCATCATGATCGCAAGATGCGAAACACGGTGGTTACGGTCATACGCGTTCATTGTGGCGGGTGTGGGGGCCCTGTGGAGACGTTGTCGACAGGCGGGCGCGGATGTTGCCGAAGTGCTCTCTTATGGCCTCCTCCGCCCGCATCGAGTCGCCGGACCGCACCGCGTCGAGGATCTCCCGGTGCTGCCGGCAGGTCACCTTCGGGTCCTGCGGCTCGCCCCCCAGGTCCGTGTGAACCCGGTGGAAGGCGTCCCAGAACGCCTCCAGGACCTCGCACAGCAGCACGTTGTCCAGCCCCCGGTAGAGGGTGGCATGGAAGGCCCGGTCGGTCTCGGCGAGGCCGGCTCCGCGCGCGGCCTGCTCTTCCATACGGCCGACGAGCGCGTCCAGTTCAAGGAGGTCCGTTTCCGGCATCCGCCCGGCGAGCCGGGACACGAGCCCCGTCTCCACCGCCTCCCTCAGCTCCAGCAGCTGGAGCAGGGAGTCCTCGCCCCGGTAGTGCCCGGCGACCGTACGGAAGGCGAGACCCTCGATCATCGGGGCCAGGGACATCGGGCCGACGTAGGTGCCGAAGCCGTGCCGGATCTCCACGATGCCCATCGCCTGGAGCGCCTTCAGGGCCTCCCGCACCGAGTTCCGGCTCGCGCCGAGGTGCTCCATCAGCTCGGGCTCGGTCGGCAGCGGGGCCCCGGAGGCCAGCCGGCGGTCGATGATGAGCTTCTTGATCCGCTCCTGTAGGTCACGCGCTGCCATGGCCAGAGGGTATCCGGCCAGACCCGGAGGGGGACCTCGAAAGGACATACAGGGGCATACAAAAGGCCCCCCGCTTCCGCGAGGGGCCTTCCGGTCGGTGCGCCGCCAGGGACTCGAACCCCGGACCCGCTGATTAAGAGTCAGCTGCTCTAACCAACTGAGCTAGCGGCGCCTGCTGACGTCGTAACCCTACAGGACGTCGAGAGGTGCTCCTGACCACCGCCCGGGGGTGCGGGCCCCCGGCAGGGCGGCCGCGTACATCATTCGGACCGTCAGCATGCGAGCGAGGAAGACAGTTGCGAAACTGGCCACGCGCGCCCTCCGGTGCCCGGGCGCCGCATTTTCCGCCCGGAAGTGTGAGGGGAATCGCATGGAGTCGCCGGTATTCGAGGAAATCGACCCCGCGAGCGACTGCGACTGCCCCGGCTGTGTCCACTGGCGTCGCGCCCTCCCGCATTCCTGGGCCGGCCGCGCGGGCGCCCACCCGGCGGCGCACCGGGCTCTCGCCCTGGCCGCCGTGGCCTCCGCCGCCCTCGGCGCGGGCCACACCGTACCGGCCGCAGCGGCCCCGCACGCCCCGCACCGACCGGGCATTCCCGCAGGTGACGAGCCCGACACCCCTCAGGGAGCCACGTCCCCGCTGCATGGCCCCCCAGGCCGTACGACGGAGCCCTCCGCCGCCCCCGAGCCCACCGCCATCACTCGCGCGGAGATCATCGACAGGGCCAGGACCTGGGTCGCCGCGAAGGTGCCGTACAGCATGAGCGCCTATTGGTCCGACGGTTACCGGCAGGACTGCTCGGGCTATGTATCAATGGCCTGGCGGCTGCCCGGAAACGAATGGACGGGAAGTCTCGCGGCGTTCGGGGAGAAGATTTCCAAGGAGGAACTCCAGCCGGGCGACATTCTGCTGTTCCACAATGCGTCCGACCCCGAGAAGGGCTCGCATGTCACCATCTTCGGCGGCTGGACCGACAGCACCCGCACCTCCTACACCGCCTACGAGCAGACCCGCCCGCACACCCGCCGGCAGTCCACCCCGTACGCCTACTGGAACGACTCCGACCGGTACGTGCCCTACCGCTACAAGGGCGTCACCGCGCAGGAGCCGGTCCCCGGGAAGGACGGCGGCCAGGCGGGCGCCCCGGCCGTCACGCCGTACCCGGGAGCGGTGTATTTCGGCCGCGGCGCGAACAACAAGTACGTCACGGAGCTCGGCCGCATGCTCGTCGCGCGCGGGGCCGGCGCCGCGTACGCGTCGGGCCCGGGGCCGCGCTGGACCGATGCCGACCGGCGGGCGACCCGGGCGTTCCAGCTGGCCCAGGGCTGGACCGGCGCCGACGCCGACGGGCTGCCCGACCCACGCACCTGGGAGCTGCTGGTCACGGGCCAGGGCGAGGACGTGAAGGACGAGCCGGTCGGCCAGCCGCCCGCCTCCCACGGTGTCCCCGGCTATCCCGGGCGGGCGATGTTCCGGCCCGGCGCGAGCAACCCGTACGTCACCCAGCTGGGCGATCAGCTCGTACGGAAGGGGTTCGGCAGGTTCTACCGGGTCGGGCCGGGGCCGCGCTGGGGCGAGGCGGACCGGCGCGGCGTCGAGGCCTTCCAGCGCAGTCAGGGCTGGCGGGGCGGCGCGGCGGACGGCTACCCGGGCCCGGAAACCTGGCGGCGCCTCTTCTCGTAGGACCCCAAGGCCCCTCGGCCCCCTCCGGGTGGGCCCCGAATCCCCGGTCGGGCCCTCGAGGGTCCTGCATCCGGGACCACCGTTGTGACGCATCTGGCGCGGAGGCTGGAGGCACGCATGAGTACGACCACTTCCCACACGTCCGAGTCCGACGGGCCGGCCGACGGACCGGCCCGGCCCGCCCGGCTCATCCAGAACGAGGCCACCACCGAGATCCCCGTCCACCTGCTGTTCCGCGACGACCCCGACCCCGCGCCGGTGCCTGTGAGGCCGGCGGTCGTCGGCCGCAGGCAGGGCACGGGGGAGCAGCCGCGCCTCAGGCGCCCGGCGGCCGCCCCGAAGCGCCCGGTGCCGGAGGTCGACCCCGACCTGGTGGAGCGGCCCGCGCGGGTGCTGCCCGGCGCGGCGGGCGTGCTGGCCGGGGCCTGTGGCGCGGCCGGGTGCGTGGCCACCTCCTGGTGGGCCGGGGTGCTGCCGCCGCTCGCACTGGAGGCGCTGCGGCTGCCCGCGTACGCCGGGGCCGGGCTCGGCCCCGCGCAGTGGGCGGCGTACGCGGCGGCCGGGGCGCTCGGGCTGTTCGGGCTCGGCGGGCTGGCCCGGGGCCGGACCGGGCGGGCCTGGGTGCTGGACCTGTTCGGCCGCTACCGGGGGACCGTCCGGCGCTCCGGCCTGCTGTGGGTCAACCCGCTGCTGCTGCGCCGCCGGGTGGACGTACGGCTGCGGCACTGGCGCAGCGAGCCGGTGCCCGCGGCCGACGGGGGCGGGGTCGCGCTGCGGGTGGTGGTCCTGGTGGTGTGGCGGGTGCGGGACACCGCCCGGGCCATGCTGGGCGTCGAGGACCACGAGGCGTATCTGCGCGAGTGCGTCGAGGCGGCGCTGGCCCGGGTCCCGGTGGAGATGCCGGGCGGGCCGCGGGGCGCCGGGGACGCGGCGGCCGAGGCGCTGACCCGGCTGGTGGCGGCGGACGCGGCCCCGGTCGGCCTGGAGGTGTTCTCCGTGCAGCCGGTCCGTGTGGAGTACGCCCCCGAGATCGCCGCCGCGATGCACCGCCGCCGGATCGCTCAGCTGGACGCACGGCACCGGGCGAGCGTGCTCACCTCGGTCGTGGACTCGGTGGAGGACACGGTGACCCGGCTGACCATGCGGGGGCTCGTCGAACTCGACGACTACGAGCGGAAGGTGCTGGTGAAGGACCTGACGGTGGCGTTCTGCGCGGGCCGGGGAGAAACAGCTCCGTGATTGGTATGGACATGTTCAACAAGCGGCCATAATCTCGAACTTGGTCTAGACCTACATGCACGGCTCACTGAACCTCCCCCACGTTCTCCAGGAGCGGCAGCATGCGTACCAGGACCAAGTTGTCCGCAGCCGCGGTGGGACTGGCCACGACCGGAGCCCTCGTGCTCTCCTCCGGCGGTGCCAGCGGCCACGGCTACACCGACCTCCCCATCAGCCGGCAGAAGCTCTGCCAGAACGGCACCGTGACCAACTGCGGATCCATCCAGTGGGAGCCGCAGAGCGTCGAGGGCCCGAAGGGCTTCCCGGCCTCCGGACCCGCCGACGGGCAGATCTGCAACGCCGGCCTCGGCCACTTCAGCCAGCTCAGCGCACCGCGGACCCCGTCCGGCGGCGCCTGGCCCGCCACCAGGGTGACGGGCGGCCAGAACTACACGTTCCGCTGGCAGTTCACCGCCATGCACGCCACGACCGACTTCAAGTACTACGTCACCAAGCCGGGCTGGAACCAGAACCACAATCTGGCCCGCTCCGACCTCAACCTCACCCCGTTCTTCACGGTGCCGTACAACGGGCAGCGCCCGCCGTCCACGCTCTCCCACAGCGGCAGGCTGCCGACCGGGCTCAGCGGCCGGCACGTCATCGTGGCCGTGTGGACGATCGCCGACACGGCCAACGCGTTCTACGCCTGCTCGGACGTGACCTTCTGAATCCTGCCGAACCTCTGAGCTTCTCTTGAGTCACCGCTGCGGCCGGTGTGGGTAAGTTCCTGCCACGCCGGCCGCTCGATGGCCGCCCAGGGCATCGGGGAGCTCATGGAAACCTTCTTCTACATCGTGCCCATGCTCATGATCGCGCTCGCTTCCTGTGCCGTGGTCGTGGTGATCCGCCGCTCCGTGCGGGTCAGCCGCGCCTGGAACAGCGGCCTGACCGCCGAGGCCCGCTGTCTGCGGACGTACACGACGACGAGTGGGGGCGGCGACAGCTCGGTGCGCACCACTCTGCACCACGTGTACGAGTTCACCACGCGCGAGGGCCGTGGCGTCCGCTTCGAGGAGCATGGCGGGCCGGGGACGACCCTCGAGGGCGACATCGTCACCGTGCACTACCCGGCGGACCGCCCGGAGCACGCCACGGCCAGGCCTCCGGCGCAGGGCAAGCTCGTCGCGGGCACAGGATGTCTGCTCGCCTTCCTCGGCACGTTCATCCTCTTCGCCATCGGCTTCATGGTGGTGACGTACGCGATGTTCTCCGCCGTGGGCGACTTCCCGCAGCCGTAGCGCTCCACATCTGACGATACGTCAACTACCGTGCGCACCCATGGACTCCAGGGCGAGCACGGTCGCGGAACTCATCGCCGCCCGGTGGGGCGACCACCGCCCCGGCCTGCGGCACGAGGGCCGGACTCTGACGCACCACGAGGTGGCGGCGGGCGCCGCGGCCCGGGCGGCACTCCTCACGGACCTCCTGCCGCCGGCCGCCGAACCCCATCTCGGCGTGCTGCTCGACAACACCCCCGAGTTCCCGTTGTGGCTGGGCTCCGCGGCCCTGGCCGGGGCGGCCGTCGCCGGGGTCAACCCCACCCGGCGCGGTGCCGAACTCGCCCGCGACATCCTCCACACCGAGTGCCGCGTCCTGATCACCGAGCGGGCCCACCTGCCGCTGCTCGGGAACCTGGACCTGCCGGGGGTCCGCCTGCTGGTGACGGACACCCCCGAGTACGCCGAGCTCCTCACCCCGTACGCGGACGCCCGCCCGGACCCGCGCAGGGCCACCCCCGGCGACCGCTTCCTGCTCTACTTCACCTCGGGCTCGACGGGCGCCCCCAAGGCCGCCCTCTGCTCCCAGGGCCGCCTGGCAGCCGCCGGCCGCTCCCTGGCGGACCAGTTCGCCCTGTCCGCGGACGACGTCCACTACGTCTGCATGCCGATGTTCCACGGCAACGCCGTGATCGCCGACTGGGCACCCGCGCTGGTGACCGGCGCGACGGTGGCGCTGCGCCGCCGCTTCTCGGCGTCCGGGTTCCTGCCGGACGTACGCCGGCACGGGGCGACGTACTTCACGTACGTGGGCCGGGCGATCCAGTACGTCCTCGCGACCGGGCCCCGGCCGGACGACCGTGACAACCCCCTGCGCCTGGGCTTCGGCACGGAGGCCGGCGCGGTGGACGCGGCCGCCTTCGAGCGGCGGTTCGGGGTGCGGCTGGTGGAGGGCTACGGCTCGTCGGAAGGCGGGGCGGCGATCGCGTGGTCGCCGGGTACACCGCCGGGCGCCGTAGGCCGGGCGGCACCCGGGCTCGTCGTCCTCGACCGGGAGACCCGCGAGGAGTGCCCGGCGGCCGTCTTCGACGGGGCGGGGCGGCTGCTCAACGGGGACGAGGCGATCGGCGAACTCGTCAACCAGGGACCCAGCCCCTTCGAGGGCTACTGGCGCAACCCGCCGGCTGAGGCGGAACGCCGCCAGGACGGCTGGTACTGGACGGGCGACCTCTTCTACCGCGACACCGACGGCTACCTCTACTTCGCCGGCCGCACCGACGACCGCCTCCGCGTGGACGGGGAGAACCTGGCCGCGGCGATGATCGAGAACATCCTCGCGCGGTACGAGGGGGCGGAGGCGGTCTGTGTGTACGCCGTACCGGACCCGGTCACCGGCGACCAGGTGATGGCGACGATCGCCGGTTCGTTCGATCCGGAGACCTTCGCGGAGTTCCTCGCCGCCCAGCCCGATCTCGGGACGAAGATGGCGCCCCGGTTCGTGAGGGTGGTGGAGCGGATGCCGGTGACGGCGACGAACAAGATCCAGCGGGCGAAGCTGCGCAGGGAGGGTGTGCGGTGCGCCGACGCGGTGTGGTGGCGGCCGTCCGGGGAGCGGGCGTACCGCAGGCTGACCGACGGGGATCCGAGATGCGCTGAGGGGCCCCTCGCTCCCACGAGAGGCCCCTCATCCGTGCGCCGCCAGGGACTCGAACCCCGGACCCGCTGATTAAGAGTCAGCTGCTCTAACCAACTGAGCTAGCGGCGCATGACTCTCGCCTGCCATCGGAATCGTGTTCCGCGGCGGGCGACGGAGAAAATACTACCCAATGCCGGGGGGTGCTCCGGACCACCCGGCAGGGCCGACGACGTCGTGATCGACAGACCTAGATCGCCAGCGAGAGCAGCACCGGTGCCGCGTGGCGGTTGAGGGTGTCCGCGGCCTGGCGCAGGCGGTGGGCGTGCTCGATCGGGAGGGACAGGGCCAGGCAGCCGACGGAGGAGCCGGCCGTGACGGGGACGGCCGCGCAGACCGTGCCGATCGCGTACTCCTGGAGGTCCAGGACGGGGACGGTGGGCGGTTGCGCCTCCAGGCGGGAGAGCAGGAGCCGGTCGCTGGTGATGGTGCGCGAGGTGAGGCGGGCCATCTTGTGCCGGGCGAGGTGGTCGCGGCGGCCGGCGTGGTCGAGCTGGGTGAGCAGGCTCTTGCCGATGGCGGTTGCGTGGGCCGAGGAGCGGAAGTCGACCCACTCGTTGACCGCGGGCGTGGACGGGCTGTCGGCGTAGTGGGTGATGCTGATCTCGCCGTCGACGTACCGGCTCATGTAGACGGCGGCGCCGACCGAGTCCCGCAGCCGGTCCAGGGTGCGCTGGAGCTTGTCGCGCAGGGCCTCCTCGCGGTGGTGGGCGGAGCCGAGGCGGGCCAGGGTCTCGCCCGTGACGTAGGCGCCGTCGGCGATCTGCTCGATGTAGCCTTCGCGGCGCAGCATGCGCAGGAGCGCGGTCAGCCGCTCCGGTGCGATGCCGGTGTGCAGCGCTATCTCGGTGTCGGTGACACCGCTGGTACCGCGCGCCACCGTCTCCAGGACGCGCAGGGCTTCCTGGGCCGAGTGGTACGGGGTGGTCGGCTCGTGCTTCAGCGCCACGGTGGTCTCCCCCTGCGCTTGCTGTAGGGCCGTAATCCGGTCAGTGAACCTCTTCCAGGTTAACCGGCAATGGGCTTGCAGGGAGCGGGGGTTGACAAGATTCCCGGGGCCCCGGACTGGGGCAATGGCACTCTGGCATGTGCCAGAAGCATGCCCCAGCCAGGTCCCGGTCGCAGGGCGGGGTGTTCTGCCTGTTCACCGGCTGTAGTCACAGCACTGCGCTGAGGAACTCCCGTGTCCGGTCCAGCTCCGGGTCGCTGAAGATCTTTTCCGGTGTGCCCGACTCGATGATCCGGCCGTGGTCGAACATCAGTACCTGGTCGGAGATGTCCCGGGCGAAATTCATCTCGTGGGTCACGCAGAGCATCGTGATGTCCGTGGAGCGGGCGATGTCCCTGAGGACGTCGAGGACTCCGGCGACCAGTTCGGGGTCGAGCGCGGAGGTCACCTCGTCCAGCAGCAGCACCTGCGGGCGCATCGCCAGGGCCCGGGCGATCGCCACCCGCTGCTGCTGGCCGCCGGAGAGGTGGGCCGGGTGCGCGTCGCACTTGTCGGCCAGGCCCACCATGTCGAGCAGGCCCTTGGCCCGTTCCACCGCCTCGTCCTTCGACAGGCCGAGGACGGTGACGGGCGCCTCGGTGATGTTCCGCAGCACCGTCATGTTCGGGAACAGGTTGAACTGCTGGAACACCATCCCGATCTTCTTGCGGACCTCGCGGACCTGCTTGTCGGAGGCCGGGAACAGCTGCTGCCCGTCGACCGTGATCGTGCCCTCGTCGGGCTTGAGCAGGGTCATCAGCAACCGCAGGATCGTCGTCTTGCCGGACCCGGACGGCCCGATCAGGGTGACGTGCTTGCCGGCGTCGACCGAGAAGTCCAGGTGGTCCAGGACGGTGTTGTCCCCGAACCGCTTGGTGACCTGCTCCAGCCGGATCAGCTCGCCGGCGCTCCCGGCGGGGTTCTTCTCGGGATTGGTCTCGGGGGTGGGAAGAGTGTCAGTGGGCAAGGCGTCGCTCCAGGGCTCGCAGGGCAAGGGAGGCCAGGTAGGAAATGACGATGAAGGCCACGCCGATCACCGTCAGCGGCTCGGTGAACTGGAAGTGCTCCTGCGAGTACAGGCGCGCCTGGCCGAGCATCTCCAGCACGGTGATCGCCATGACCATCGGGGTGTCCTTGAGCATGGAGATGACGTAGTTGCCGAGCGCCGGGACGACCCGGCGCACCGCCTGCGGCAGGATCACCGCGGTCCACGTCCGGCGCAGCGGCAGGTTCAGTGCCGTCGCCGCCTCCCACTGGCCGACCGGCACGGCCTCGATACCGGCCCGGTAGACCTGCATCGTGTACGTCGAGTAGTGCAGCCCGATCGCGAAGACACCGGTGGTCAGCGCCGAGAAGGTCAGGCCCCACTCGGGCAGCACGTAGAAGAGGAAGAACAGCTGCACCAGCAGCGGGGTGTTGCGGACGAACTCCGTGACCACGCCGACCGGCCAGGTCACCCAGCGCGAGGGCACCCGCATCAGCAGCGCCCACACCAGGCCCAGCGCGAAGGAGATCACCGAGCCGAGGGCCAGGATCTGCACGGTGACCAGCAGACCGTCCCAGAGGTGCGGCATGAAGCCGCTGACAGCGCTCCAGTCCCACTTCATGCGACAGCACCTCCCACGCCGGTGGTCTGCGGACGGTCCAGCTCCTGGTCGGGCGTGCTCCCGACCGGCTTGCCCGTGCCGGCCTTGAGCTTGCGCTCCAGACCGCGCATGCCGCGGGTCAGCACGAAGGCGATCACGAAGTAGATCAGCAGCACGATCGTGTAGATCTCCGCGCTCTCCTGGAGCGCCAGACGCACCAGGTTGCCGCTGAACGCCAGGTCGCCCATGCCCATGATCGACACCAGGGCCGTGCCCTTGAGCAGTTCGACGAGCAGGTTGGAGAACGGCGGGATCATCTCCGGCACCGCCTGCGGCAGCAGGATCAGCCGCAGCCGCTGCCAGGGCGTGAAGCTGAGCGCGATCCCGCCCTCCTTCTGCGCCGGGTCGACCGCGTTCAGCGCGCCGCGCACGATCTCGGAGCCGTACGCCCCGTAGGTCAGGCCGAGCGCGAGGGTGCCCGCCCACAGCGGCACCAGCTGCCAGCCGAAGGCGATGGGCAGCACGAAGTACACCCAGAAGATCATCACCAGCGCCGACGTGCCGCGGAACACCTCGGTGTAGACGCCCGCGAGGAAGCGGACGATCCACAGCCGGTGGGTGCGCGCCACGCCGACGGCGAAGGACACCGCGGCGCCCAGCAGGGCGCTGCAGACGAGCAGCTGGATCGTGACCCAGACGCCCTTGAGCACGAGTTCCCAGAGTCCCGAGGTCATCCGCCGCAGAGCTCCTTCGCGGTCAGATCCGTCATCTCGGCCTCGGTGAAACCGAACGGCTTGAGGATGCGGAGCAGTTCGCCGCTCTTCTTGAGCTTGCGCAGCTCCACGTTGAAGGCGTCCCGCAGGTTGGTCTCGGTCGGCCGGAACGCGAAGGCGCCTCCGTCGACGTGCGGCTTGCCGTCGACGATCGGCTTGAACGGATCGGTGGCTTCCGCCTTGGCGGACTTCTTCACCACCTCGCGCACGGTGAGCGCCGTGCCGGCGAACACGTCCACGCGCCCCGCCTCGACGGCGTTCAGCCCCGCCACCTGGTCCGGGACGATGAGGATGTCGCTCTCCTCGTACCCGGCGTCCACGGCGTACTGGATCTCGGCGTAACCGGTCCCGGTGGCGAACTTCGCCTTCTTCTCGACGACGTCCTTGTAGCTGTGCAGCCCCTTGGGGTTGCCCTTGCGCACGATGAACGCGTCGAGCATCTGGTAGTCGGGGTCGGCGAAGATGACCTGCTCGCAGCGCTCGGGGTTGACGTACATCCCGGCGGCCACGACGTCGAACTGCTGGGAGTTCAGGCCCGGGATGAGCGAGCCGAACTCGGTCGGCACGGGCTGCACCCGGTCGACGCCGAGACGCTTGAAGATCACCTTGGCCAGTTCCGGCGCCTCACCGGTCAGTTCGCCGTCCGTGTCGATGAAGCCGAACGGGATCTCACCGGCGATGCCGAGCCGGACGACGCCCGCCGCCCGGAGCCGGCCGAGCAGATCACCGCCCTTGACGTCCGAAGCGGTGGCGACCCGCGTGCATCCGGCGGCACCCAGCGCACCGAGCGCCGCCACCCCCGCGAGCAGCGACCGGCGCGTGGGCCCGGAGACGGGCCGGGGTATGGGTTCGGGACCTCTGAAGGGGCTTCTCTGTGGTGGAGCCATGGGCGCGCAGCTACCCGACCGCCTCCGAGTTATGCCGATCTTTTCAAGCCCCGCACTCACCCCGTGCGCCCTTGACCGCGGCGGCGGCGGGCACTCCCATGGAGGGCATGGCTGATCGCTACATCGAAGTCTCGCTGGTCAAGCGCGACGTGACCTGCACGGCCAGGCTGCTGGACGACCGCGCGCCGATCACCTGCGCGGCCGTCTGGGATTCCCTTCCGCTGGCCGGCGACGTCTACCACGCGAAGTACGCACGCAACGAGATCTACGCCCTTTTCCCGCCCTTCGCCGAAACCGAGCCACCCCTGGAAAATCCGACCATCACCCCGATCCCCGGCGACCTGTGCTATTTCACCTTCGCCGGGGCGGAGTTGGGGACCAAGGCCTACGGCTACGACCGTGAGGTCCGCGCCGGGATCACGCTCGTCGACCTGGCCCTGTTCTACGAGCGCAACAACCTGCTGCTGAACGGCGATGTCGGCTGGGTCCCGGGCATCGTCTGGGGCCAGGTCGTCGACGGCCTGGAGACCATGGCCGAGGCGTGCAACGACCTGTGGAGGTCGGGGGCGGCGGGGGAGTCGCTCAGCTTCCGGAGGGCGTAGGCCGGCCCGCGGAGGCCACCCCCGCCTCGTACAGCGCGTGGGCCGCCCGCAGCACCAGATCGTCCCGGTGCCGGGCGGCCACGAGCTGCAGACCGATCGGCAGACCGTCCCCGTCGGCGCCGACCGGCACGCTCGCCGCGGGCTGCTGCGTCATGTTGAACGGGTAGGTGAACGGGGTCCAGCCCGTCCACCGCCGATGGCCGGAACCCTTCGGTACCTCGGCGCCCGCCTCGAACGCCGTGAGCGGCATGGTCGGCGTGACGAGCAGGTCGTACGTTTCGTGGAACCGGCCCATCCGGCGGCCCAGGTCCATCCGGACGTCCACCGCGGCCAGATAGTCCAGCGCCGAGTACCGGGCGCCCCGCGCGCAGATCTCCCGCAGGCCCGGGTCCAGCAACTCCCGCTGGTGCGGGCCCAGATGCTGGGTCACCCGGGCCGCCCCGCTGAACCACAGGGTGTGGAAGGCCTCCACCGGGTCGGTGAGATCCGGGTCGGTCTCCGTGACGTACGCGCCGAGTTCCGCCAGCCGCTCCACCGCCCGCCGCACCGCCCTCGCGACCGCGGGCTGCACCGCCACCTGCCCGCCCAGCGACGGCGAGTACGCCACCCGCAGCCCCCGCACCCCCGCCCCGCCCGCCAGACCGTCCGTGTACGGGCCGGCCGGGGCCGCGAGCGCCGACCAGTCGCGCGAGTCCGGGTGGCCGATGACGTCCATCAGCAGCGCCGCGTCCGCCGCGTCCCGGGTCATCGGACCCACGTGCGCCAGCGTGCCGAACGCGCTCGCCGGGTAGAGCGGCACCCGCCCGTACGTCGGCTTCAGCGCGAAGATCCCGCAGAACGACGCCGGGATGCGCACGCTGCCGCCGCCGTCCGTGCCCAGAGACAGCGGCCCCGCGCCGAGCGCCACGGCCGCCGCACTGCCGCCGCTCGACCCGCCCGCCGTGCGCGAGGGGTCCCACGGGTTGCGCGTCACACCGCTGAGCGGCGAGTCCGTCACCCCCTTCCAGCCGTACTCGGGGGTCGTCGTCTTGCCGAGGAAGACCGCACCGTGCTCCCGCAGCCGGGCCACGGAGGGGGCGTCCTCGTCCCAGCGCCCTGCCGCCGGGTCCACGGCCTTCGAGCCCCGCAGGGTCGGCGCCCCGCGCTGGAGCAGGATGTCCTTGACGGTGACCGGCACCCCGTCCAGCAGCCCGCGTGGCTCACCGCGCCGCCATCGCTCCTCCGACTCCCCGGCCCGCTCCAGCGCGTCCTCGGCGGTCAGCCGGACGAAGGCGTTCACCTCCGGCTGGATCGCCTCGGCCCGCTCCAGCGCCGCCCGGGTCGCCTCCACGGGACTCCACTCGCCCTTGCGGTACCCGTCGAGGAGCCGTACGGCGGTCAGGTCGGTGAGCTCGGTCATTCACCCTCCACGGAACGTCAGTGACCAGGTACATACCCACGCTGCTTGTCCACCACGTTCTTCAGCGGCTCCCCTGCCGCCCACTGTTCGTACAACTCCACGAACTGCGAACCGAGTTCGTCACGCCAGCCGATGGTGTCGCCGCTCATGTGCGGGGACACGATCAGGTCCGGCGCCTGCCACAACGGGCTCTCGGCGGGCAGGGGCTCGGCCTCGAAGACGTCCAGGGCGGCACCCGCGATCCAGCGCTTGGCCAGGGCCTCGGCGAGCGCCTCCTCGACGACCAGCCGGCCGCGGCCGATGTTGACGAACCGGGCGGACGGCTGCATCAGGCCGAAGCGGCGGGCGTCGAACATGCCACGCGTCTCGTCCGTCAGCGGCGCTGCCGCGATCACCCAGTCGGCGCGCGCCAGCAGCCGGTCAAGGTCCTCGGGGCCGTGCACGCCGGAGCGCGCGGCACGGCCCACGAGCGCGGTGGTGATGCCCAGCGCCCCCAGCGTGTGCGCGATCGCCCGGCCGATCGGGCCGGAGCCGACCACGACGGCCCGGGTTCCGGCGATCTTGTGCGCCTCGCGGTGCCGCCAGGTCCGTTCCCGCTGTAGTTCCAGCGTCCGCGGCAGGTCCTTGGCCATGGCCAGCACGAGCGCGGCGACGTACTCCGCGATCGGCTGGTCGAAGATGCCGCGCGCGTTCGTCACCACGGTGTCCGAAGCGGCGAGTTCCGGACACATCAGATGGTCCACACCGGCGCTCGCCGTGTGCACCCAGCGTGGCCGCGGACCCTCGCCCGGCCAGGCGTCCCGCACGGCGCGCGAGGTGAAGTCCCACACCAGGAGTACATCCGCACGCGGGAGGCGCTCGGCCAGATGCGCCGCGTCGGTGTGTTCGATACGGGCGCGGCCTGTGAGGCGGCCGAGGCGGGGGAGGGGTTCGGCGTCCAGGACGAGGAGGGTGGGGGTGGGCATGAGCAGCCGTTTCTCCAGCCGTTCGGCGGGGCCGGCCTGCCCCGGGGGCGTGCCGGTGACGACGAGTTGACCCGGTGTTGACCAGGGAGTGATCCGGGCGGATTGACCACGCTCGCACCCGAACCTACCGTCGTCAACACGGGCGTTCCCACGATCCGTTGCACACTCGTTGCCCAGCGTGAGGCCGGTGCCTGCCATGGACGTCTCATTTCTCGGCGGGCCCGGCCCGCAGCGCGGGGTCGGCGTCGTCGCCCCCTTCGACTTCGCACTCGACCGCGAACTGTGGCGCTGGGTGCCGGACGAGGTCTCCCTGCACATGACACGAACGCCCTACGTGCCGGTCGAGGTCAGTCTCGACCTGGCCCGGCTGGTCAGCGAGCACGAGACGCTGAGCGAGGCGGTGCGCACGCTCAACGCCATCGCCCCCGAGGTCGTGGCCTACGCCTGCACGTCGGGCAGCTTCGTCGGCGGCATGATGGGCGAACGGGCGATGTGCGAGGCGATGAGCCGGGCCGGCGCCGTACCGGCGATCACCACCTCCGGCGCGCTGCTGGAGGCCCTGGTGGAGCTGGACGTACGCCGGGTGGCGCTGGTGACGCCGTACACGGTCTCGGTGACGCGGTCCCTGGAGGCCTACGTCGCCCAGGCCGGCGTCACGATCTCCGGCTGCGCCTTCATGGGGCTGACCCGGCACATCTGGAAGGTCCCCTACCGGGAGGTCGTGGACATGGCGCGGCAGGCCGTCCGCGACGACGCCGACGCGCTGTTCATCAGCTGCACCAACCTGCCCACGTACGACGTGATCCCCCAGCTGGAGGCCGAGCTGCGCATCCCGGTGATCTCGGCCAACCAAGTGACGATGTGGGCGGCGCTGCGCCGACTGGGTACCCGTGCGGTGGGGCCGTACCAAGCGCTGATCAATCCGGCGGCGCGTTCCGGTCCCGCAGTGCCGGGGGCGGACCCCGGTCCCGTACTGCCGGAAGAAGAGCAGCAGCAGGAAGGCTGGACATGACAGCACTGGGATTCCTCTACCCGGGCCACTCCGCCGAGGACGACTATCCGCGCATCGAGCAGTTGCTGGGCAGCGACATCCGGGTGGACCTGGTGCACACCGACATCGGTGAGGACGCGCACCGGGTGGACGCGCTGCTGGAGATGGGCTCCGCCGGGCGGCTCGCGGCGGGAGTCCAGGAGCTGAGGCACGCCGGTGCGGACGCCGTGGTGTGGGCCTGCACGAGCGGCAGCTTCGTCTACGGCTGGGACGGCGCCCAGGAACAGGTCCGCGCCCTGGCCCAGACGGCCGGCATGCCCGCCTCGTCCACGTCCTTCGCGTTCGCGCACGCGGTGCGGGAGCTGGGGGCGCGCAGGGTCGCGATCGGAGCGACGTACCCGGAGGACGTGGCGCAGCTGTTCGCCGAGTTCCTCCGCGCGGCCGGTGTCGAGGTCGTGTCGGTCAACAGCTCCGGCATCATCACGGCCGCCGAGGTCGGCACGTGGGGCGAGAGCGAACTCCTCGCCCTGGCCCGCGACTCCGACCACCCCGACGCCGAGGCGCTCCTCCTGCCCGACACGGCCCTCCACACGGCGGCCCACATCCAGGCCCTGGAGAAGGCACTAGGCAAGCCGATCCTCACCGCCAACCAGGTCACGGTCTGGGAGGGCCTGCGCCTGGCGGACCGACGGGTGAACGCGCCGGAGCTGGGAGCACTCTTCACCCGGGAGCCGATCGTCCAGGCGTGAGCCGCGGACCTGACCCTCGCCCCCTGCGCCGGCCCCGCCGCAGGGGGCGAGAAGGCATCAGCTTCAGCCGCTGCCACCGGCACGGCTCACGCCCTCCGTTCCGGGGGGGGGGGCGGGGGCGGCGGATGCGGCGGTGGCGGGGCGGTGGGCCGCTCCCGGCGGTCAGGGTGAAGTACCGAGGGGAACACGAAGCCGACGGCTCCGCCGACGACGGCCCCGACGGCCATGGCCAGGAGGAAGCCCCAGCCGACCCCTGAGTCGAACAGCTGCTGCGGCCCGGCGACCACGGCCCCGAAGAGGCCCGCCGCGCCCGCGCCACGCGCTCGGTCGCGCAGGCGGTGCGCACCGGTCGTCATGAAGTCCGAGTGCCCCGGGGCGGTTGAGAAAAGGGCCCGTGCCCTCGAGCGCGCTCTCCATGGGGGCCGGAATCGGTCCCACCCCTTCTTCGGTGCAGATCGGGGCATACGCGCTCCAACGCCCCACCCCATGCTGAGGAATGCTCAACTCCGCCACACCACACGAAACTTGGATTGACCGAAAGCGCGTTCCCCCTCCGTCGTCCATTCCGTGCACACTGACCACGTCCGCAGCCAGTCGTGCCGTGAAGGACTCCCGATGGCCGAACCGGGCCCGTTCAGATCTTCTGCAAGCGCTGTCCAGCTGGCCGGGCGCCTGCTGTGCTGGAGCCTGGCCGCGGCCATGGTCTCCGCCGCCGTGGACGCCTTCCTCGATCCCCGGGCCCGCTGGTGGGGATCCGTGTGGCCGCTGCCCTGGTGGCTCGTCTGTGCGTCGGCCCTCGCGTGGACCGTCCTGCGGGCCCGCGAGAAGGCCGACCGTCCACCTCCGCACGACAGCGTGCGCAGCGATTGGGACCGGGCCGCCTGACCCCCGGCTCGTGCCCCCGGGGAATAACCGGAGACAGTCCCCTGTTAGAGCCGGAACGACAGCACACGGCCCACAGCAGGAGGCACCCCACCGTGGCGGCAGACGAGACACGCGGCGCGGCAGACGAGATACGCGGCGCAGCACAGGGCAGTGCCCCCGTCCCCCTCTCCGTACTGGACCTGGTCACCGTGGGGGCCGGCCGCACCGCCTCCGACGCCCTGCGCACCAGCGTCGACCTGGTCCGCCTCGCGGAGCACCGCGGCTTCCACCGCTACTGGATCGCCGAGCACCACTCCATGCCGGGCGTGGCCTCCTCCTCCCCGGCCGTGATCCTCGCCCACCTCGCCGCCCACACCGGCCGCATCCGGCTCGGCTCGGGCGGTGTGATGCTGCCCAACCACGCCCCACTCGTCATCGCGGAGCAGTTCGGGACGCTGGAGGCCATGGCCCCGGGCCGGATCGACCTCGGCCTCGGCCGCGCCCCCGGCACGGACGGCGCCACGGCCGCCGCCCTGCGCCGCACCGACCGGCTGAACGAGGGCGCCGACGACTTCCCCCAGCAGCTCGCCGAGCTGACCCGCTTCCTCGACGACGACTTCCCCGACGGCCATCCGTACCGCCGCATCCACGCGGTCCCCGGCCCGGTCCAGGCCACGTCCCCCGGAGGCGTCCAGTCCCCGCACCGCCCGCCGCTCTGGCTGCTCGGCTCCTCCGGCTTCAGCGCCCGGCTGGCCGGTGCCCTGGGCCTGCCCTTCGCCTTCGCGCACCACTTCTCGGCGCAGAACACGATCCCGGCCCTGGACCTGTACCGGGAGTCCTTCCAGCCCTCCGCCGTGCTCGACGAGCCGTACGCCCTCATCGGCGTCTCCGCGTTCGCCGCCGACGAGGAGCGGGAGGCCCGCCGTCAGGTGCTGTCCGCCGCCCTCAGCATGGTCCGGCTGCGCACCGGCCGCCCCGGCCTCGTGCCCACCCCACAGGAGGCGGAGGCCTACGAGTTCAGCCCCATGGAGCGTGAATTCGTCGACTCCTGGAACGCCAACGTCATCCACGGCACCCCGGACGAGGTGCGCTCCGGCCTGGACGACCTCGCCAAGCGCACCGGCGCCGACGAGCTGATGATCACGGCCAACGCGCACGGCGGCGATGTCCGCGTACGCTCCTACGAACTCATCGCCGACGCCTACGGGTTGCCGACGCCCGCCTCGGCCTGAACGTCCGGCGTGCCCAGCAGCTCGGAGATGCGGTCCGGCGGCACCGGGCGGGAGTAGAGCCAGCCCTGTCCGGTGTCGCAGCCGATGCTGCGCAGCCGGGTCGCCTGCGCCGAGGTCTCGACGCATTCGGCCGTGACGGTCAGCCCGAGCCGGTGCGCGAGCTGGATCATCGCCTCGACGACGACCGCGTCGGCCGGGTTCGCGCGGGCGGCCGCCTCCCTGTCGTCGTACTGGAAACCGCGTACGAACGATCCGTCCAGCTTCAGCACCGACACCGGCAGCCGGCTCAGATACGCGAGGTTCGAGTAGCCGGTGCCGAAGTCGTCGATCGCGATCCGCACCCCCATGTCGCTGAGCGCCTTCAGGGCCTGCAGAGGACGGCCCGCCGAGCCCATCACCGCCGACTCCGTCAGCTCCAGCTGGAGCAGGTGCGGCGCGAGGCCCGTCTCGGCCAGCGTCTCCGCCACGTCGGCCACCAGGTCGGAGTCCCAGACCTGCCGCACCGCCACGTTCACGCTGACGAAGATCGGCGGCTCGTCCGGATGGTCCAGCTGCCACCGCCGGGCCTGCCGGCAGGCCGTACGCAGCACCCAGCGGCCCAGCGGGACGATCGAACCGTCTTCCTCCGCAAGTCCGATGAACCGATTCGGCGTCAGTACGCCGAACTGGGGATGATTCCAGCGGATGAGCGCCTCGACCCCGTGCAGCCGGTCGTCCTCCATGCCCACCAGCGGCTGGTACTCCAGCTGGAACTCGCCCCGGTCGATGGCCGGCCGGAGCGTGGAGGCCAGGGCCTGGCGGGTCATGCGGTGGGCGTTGCGCTCCGGGTCGAACAGCGTCCAGCGGGCCTTGCCGTCCGCCTTCGCCCAGTAGAGCGTCGTGTCGGCCGCCTGCATCAGCGCCGTCGGCGTGGTGCCCGCGGCGTGCCGCTCCACGACCCCGATCGACGCCGAGACCGACAGCCGCTGCCCGGAGATGTCGAACGGGTCCTGGACCGCGCGCAGCGCCGACTCGGCCAGTTCGGCCAGCTGTTCGGTGCCCGTGGAGTCCTCGACGAGCAGCGCGAACTCGTCGCCGCCGAGCCGGGCCACCAGCGGGATGCTGGTCCGTGAGTGCCCCGCCTCGTCCGCGCAGCGCATGAGGCGCTCGGCGACGGCGGCCAGCAGCCGGTCGCCGACCCGGTGGCCGAGGGTGTCGTTGATGGCCTTGAAGCCGTCCAGGTCCAGGTAGCACAGCCCGATCCGGCCCGTGCCGCTCTGCTCGTAGGACTCCGCCTCCAGCGCGGCCGACAGCCGTTCGAAGAACAGTGTGCGGTTGGGCAGCCGGGTCACCGGGTCGTGCATCTGCAAGTGCCGCAGCCGGGCCTGGAGTTCCCGGCGGGCGCTGATGTCTGCGACGGACAGCAGTACGCCGCTGTCCTCGGCGGGCAGCGGGGTGACCGTCACCTGCACCCACAGCGAGTGCCCGTCGGGGTGCTTGAGCCGGCGCGTGCAGCGCAACCGGGACTGCCGGCCGCGCAGCACCTCGCGGTAGGCGTGCCAGGTGCGGGCGTCGGAGGTCAGGTCGACCAGGTCGGCGGCGACGGACCCGGCGAGCCCGTCCGGGCCGGTGCCGAGCAGCGCGGCGAGCGCGTCGTTGGCGCTGACGACCGTGCCCTCCCGGTCCACGACCGCCATGGCGAGCGGGGCGGCCGTGAAGACGGAGAGGTAGGGCTGCCGAGACTGCCGCTCGGTACGGGGAGACGTGTCGATCTCACTCTCTGTGACGACCGGCCGGTCCAGGTCTGCCGCGGGCGCCGGCCCTTCGGAGGTTCCGCTCACCGCTCGCTCCCGCATGTATTCGATCTCTGTCCGTGCAGGAAAGGTCAGGAAAGTGTGCCGATCATAGAGGCTGGCCCCAGGGCCTTCCAGCCGGTGTCCAGTCTTCCCGGCCAACCGGCCCTTCTGCCAGATCGTTTCTGCGCGCACCTGGACGGCTTCTTCAGGCCCCCGACCAGTTGTGACGTTGTGTGAGTGCTTTGGGGGTGTCGGCTTCCGTGATTTTTCGACCCCTTCACCCGACCGGTGCAGGCAAACAGGACGCGGTACGACAAATCATCACAGGCTGGGTGCGGTGTCCCGCGAACCGTACCCGGAGGTACCCGTGCCGCGTCCGTTTCCGCGCGCCCGACTGCGCAGCACCGCGGCCATGTTCACCACCATGTCGGCGCTCGCCGCCACCTCCCTCGGCGCCGGTCCCTCGGCCGCCGAGCCCGACTCGGCCGCGCCCTGCGCCCTGACCCGGACCGACGCCCATCACTCGGAGGGCCTGGACACCTGGAACGCCGCCTATCCGCGCCCGGCCCGGTCCCTGGACGCGGTCATGGTCTTCCTGTCCTTCCCCGACTCCCACCCGCTGACCACCCCGCAGGAGCTGGCCGCGGACCACTTCCCGGCCACCACCCGCTTCTTCCAGCAGGCCTCCTACGGCCGCTTCACCCTGCGCCCGCACGCACTGCGGCACTGGATCCAGATGCCGAGGCCGTCCACCGCGTACGACATAAAGCGGGACTGGAGCCCCGAGCACCGGGCCGCCTACCTGCGCGACGCCCTCTCCGTGGCCGACCCCCGGGTCGACTTCTCGCGCTACGACGTCGTGTACTTCGTCGCCGACCCGGACGCGCCCGGCGTGGACTCGGACGCGACCAAGGTGGTGAACCTGACGAGCCCGCTGCGGGTCGACGGCACCGACCTGCGCCGGATCGTCACGGTGTTCGAGCAGCATCCGCCGGACCGGCTCGTCCTCGCCCACGAGACCGGGCACGTGTTCGACCTTCCCGATCTGTACCACCGGCCCACGGACGGCAAGGGCGACTGGGACACGCATGTCGGTGACTGGGACTTGATGGGCAGCCAGTTCGGACTCGCGCCGGACCTCTTCGCCTGGCACAAGTGGAAGCTGGGCTGGCTGGATTCGCGGCAGGTGCGGTGCGTGCAGGACGCCGGGCCCGCCAGGCTGACCCTGGAGCCGCTGACGGCGGGGCCGGGGGCGCCGGTGACGGGGGCCGCGGGGGCGCAGGCCTTCGGGCTCGGGCGGGGGGCCAAGCTCGCGGTGGTGCGGACGGGGGTCGACAGCGTGCTCGCCTTCGAGGTGCGGGGGCCGGTGGGCAACGACGCGGCCGCGTGCCGGCAGGGGGTGCTGGTGTACCGGGTGCGGGGCGGGGCGCAGTCCGGGGGCGGGCCCATCGAGGTGATCGACGCCCATCCGGGTACCGAGGCGTGCTGGGAGGACTCCGTCTACCCACCCCTGGCGGACGCCCCGATCGGCATCGGGGAAAGCTTCACGGTGCCGGGGGAAGAGGTGCGGGTGAAGGTGGAGGGGCGCACGGCTTCGGGGGCGTGGACGGTGAAGATCGCGGTGGGGCGTTGAGGGTGCTTCGGGGCATGCGAAAGGCCCCTCGTTCTCACGAGGGGCCTTTCGCCGTCGGGTGCGCCGCCAGGGATGTGATACACGTTAGCTTCCACGCCGTCTTC
>NZ_JBEOXI010000055.1:0-40802 GCF_040296465.1 Streptomyces sp. NPDC002130 | reverse complement strand
CATCAACTTCTCCTTCGTGTCGTCGTTCCCGCTCAGCCGGGTCGTCGAGATGTAGAAGCGCCCGTCGACCCAGTCGATCTCCTTGGAGAAGAAGCTGTTCTCGATGTCCGCGGCACCCTCGGGGTTCTGCAGCAGCTTGGACGGCTTGTGGCTGCTGCCGCCGGTCGGGATGGACACGATCTGCCCGCCCGCGTCGTACGACGGCTCCACATAGGCGATGAGCTTGCCGCCCTCGGTCTTCACCGGCAGCATCGACTCGTCGGAGGGCGACTTCACGCGCCACTTCTCCTTGCCGTTGGCGAGGTTGACCGCGACGATCTCGTTGGCGCCGGAGGTGGCCTCGGTCGGCAGGTACAGCGTGGTGTCGTCGACGGCGACGCCCTCGCAGCCCGTGAGGTCGCGCTCGAGGATGGCCCAGCCGCACTCGGGGGCGAAGTCCTCGTCGAAGCCGACCTGGGAGCGGAACTTGCCGCCGGAGGTGAAGGTGGAGATGTTCCAGGCCTTCTTGTCCTCGTTGGTGCTGTAGACGACCAGCGGGCTGACCGAGTAGGTGCGCGCGACCCGCCAGCCCTTGTCGAACGGCTGGGTCCACTTGGCCTTGCCGGTCTTGGGGTCGAGCTCCTGGACCTCGTCGTGCTCCTTGTCGGTGCCGGCGCCGCAGGAGGAGACGGCGATCAGCTTCTCGCCACCGGCGAACGCGGCGGGGAAGCAGGCGTTGCCGTACTTCTTCTTGTCGTAGAGCTTGTCGCCGTTGGTGACGTCGTAGGCCGTGCCGGACTGGGAGCGGCCCACCATCAGCGTCTTGCCGGTGATGGACAGTTCGACGGAGAGCGTGGAGTCGAACAGGGCGCCGTCGGCGACCTGTTCCTTCCAGCCCTTCTCGCCGGTGACCAGGTCGATCTCCTGCAGCTGGTTGCACTTGGCGCGGTCGCTCGCGCCGCTCATGTACGCGACGACGATCTTGTCGTCGGACGTCTTCTGCGGAGTCGTCGCGCAGATCTTCTGCGGGAAGGTGATCGCGTCCCAGGACGGCTTGCCGTCCCCGACGTTGTAAGCGGACAGCTGCTTGTAGGCGGCCTTCACGGCGGTCTTGCCGGTGATCCACATGCCGTCGGCGTCGGCGCCGGAACCGGGCGCGTCGGGCGCCTCCTTGTACCAGAGGACCTTGGCCTCGCCGGCCTGGCGGCCCGCGTTGAGGTCCTCCGGGTCCTCGCCGCCGTCGCCGCTGCCGTCACCGGGGTTGACCGGCGCGGAGGAACCGGCCTTGGCGTCGTCGGACTTCTGGGCGACGGGCTTCTTCTTGCCCTTTCCGTCGTCCCCGCCGGTGACGGCCCACACGGTTCCGCCGACCACGAGCAGCGCGGCGACGGCGGCGCCGATGATCAGGGCGGGCTTGCCCTTGAAGGGGCTGGTCGAGCCGCCCCCGGGCGGAGTGCCGGGCGCACCGGGGTACTGCGGCTGCTGCGGGTAGCCGTAGCCGGGCTGGCCGTACGGGCCCGGCTGCTGCGGCTGACCGTAGGGGCCGGGCTGCTGCGGCTGGCCGTACGGGCCGGGCTGCTGCGGCTGGCCGTAGGGGCCGGGGTTGTACGGCCCCGGCTGTCCCGGCTGCCCGTACGGACCGGGCTGCTGCGGAGGCTGCTGCGGGTAGCCGTACCCCGGCTGCGGCGGGCCCTGCGGGGGTGGCGTCTGGGGCGGGCCCTGGGGCGGTGGCGGGGTCTGTGGTGCCCCGTGGCCACCGCCCTGCGGCGGCTGGTTCTGCGGTGCTCCGAAGCCACCGTGCGGCGGCTGACTGGGCGGCTGAGTCATCAGCGGCTCCCCCGTTCGATCACTGATTTTTAGCCACACCCTGAGATGCCCAAGGGGCTCAGAGATGCTTCATAAAGTTCTAAGACGGCTCTTTCTATCACTCCGTTCCGACAGCACAGCGGGCCGATCACCCCCTGTTCCCAAGGGAGGACCGGCCCGTGATGCCGCCGTTATGCGCCTTCACGCACCCTTCACGCGTCCTCGGCCAGTTCCAGCCAGCGCATCTCCAGCTCCTCGCGCTGACCGGCCAACTCCCGCAGCTCGGCGTCCAGTTCGGCAACCTTCGCGAAGTCCGTGGCGTTCTCGGCGATTTGCGCGTGGAGCTTGGTCTCCTTCTCGGAGACCTTGTCGAGCTGCCGCTCGATCTTCTGGAGTTCCTTCTTGGCTGCGCGCTGGTCGGCCGCGCTCTTCTCCGGGGCGGCGGACTGCTGCTGCGCGGCGGCGGGGGCCGAGGCGGCCGCGGCCTCCTCCATGCGCTGCCGCCGCTCCAGGTACTCGTCGATGCCGCGCGGCAGCATGCGCAGGGCGCCGTCGCCGAGCAGCGCGAAGACGCGGTCGGTGGTGCGCTCGATGAAGAACCGGTCGTGGGAGATGACGATCATCGAGCCGGGCCAGCCGTCGAGGACGTCCTCCAGCTGCGTCAGCGTCTCGATGTCGAGGTCGTTGGTGGGCTCGTCGAGGAAGAGGACGTTGGGCTCGTCCATGAGCAGGCGCAGCAGCTGGAGCCGGCGGCGCTCACCACCGGACAGGTCGCCGACGGGCGTCCACTGCTTCTCCTTGCCGAAGCCGAACGTCTCGCACAGCTGCCCGGCGGTCATCTCGCGTCCCTTGCCGAGGTCGACTCGCTCGCGCACCTGCTGCACGGCCTCCAGCACGCGTGTGGCGGGGTCGAGTTCGGCGACCTCCTGGGAGAGGTAGGCCAGCTTCACCGTCTTGCCGACGCGCACGCGCCCGCCCACGGGCTGGGTCTCGCCGTCGGTCCGGGCCGCCTGGGCCATGGCCCTCAGCAGCGATGTCTTGCCGGCGCCGTTGACACCGACGAGGCCGATCCGGTCGCCGGGTCCGAGCTGCCAGGTGACGTGCTTGAGGAGGACCTTGGGGCCCGCCTGGACGGTGATGTCCTCCAGGTCGAACACCGTCTTGCCCAGCCGGGTGGAGGCGAACTTCATCAGCTCGCTGCTGTCCCGGGGCGGCGGTACGTCGGCGATGAGCTCGTTGGCGGCCTCGACGCGGAAGCGCGGCTTGGACGTACGGGCGGGCGCCCCGCGGCGCAGCCAGGCCAGCTCCTTGCGGACGAGGTTCTGCCGCTTGGCCTCCTCGGTGGCGGCGATGCGCTCGCGCTCGGCCCGGGCGAAGACGTAGTCGGAGTAGCCGCCCTCGTACTCGTAGACCGCGCCGCGCTGGACGTCCCACATGCGCGTGCACACCTGGTCGAGGAACCAGCGGTCGTGGGTGACGCAGACGAGGGCCGACCGGCGCTTCTGCAGATGGCGGGCCAGCCAGGCGATGCCCTCGACGTCGAGGTGGTTGGTGGGCTCGTCCAGGACGAGCAGGTCCTGCTCCTCGATGAGCAGCTTGGCCAGTGCGATCCGGCGCCGCTCACCGCCGGAGAGCGGGCCGATGACGGTGTCCAGTCCCTTGGGGAACCCGGGCAGGTCGAGCCCGCCGAACAGGCCGGTGAGCACGTCCCTGACCTTGGCGTCGCCCGCCCACTCGTGGTCGGCCATGTCGCCGATGACCTCGTGGCGGACGGTGGCCTCGGGGTCGAGGGAGTCGTGCTGGGTGAGCACGCCGAGGCGGAGCCCGCCGGAGTGCGTGACCCGCCCGGTGTCGGCGCTCTCCTGCTTGGCGAGCATGCGGATGAGCGTGGTCTTGCCGTCGCCGTTGCGGCCCACGACACCGACGCGGTCCCCTTCGGAGACGCCGAGGGAGACGCCGTCGAGCAGGGCACGGGTGCCGTACACCTTGCTGACGTTCTCGACATTGACCAGGTTGACGGCCATTACTCTCCTGCCAAGGGGGATGGATCGACCCTCCAGGGTAGTCGCGCGCGGGGGTGCTCCGGCCGGGCGGTCAGCCGCCGTCCGCGGCTTCCCGGCGGCGCTGGTAGCGCCACACGTCCATCAGCCGCTCGTCGAACGGCTGCTCCGGGTCGACGGGGCCGATCCGGTGCTCGGCCTCCACGCAGCGCGGGTCGTCGCGCACGGCCAGGCCGGACACCGCGCCGATGCGGATCACCTGCCGTTCGTCATGGGTGAGCGTGACCAGCGCGTCCCCCACCTCGGGCTCGCTCCCCCGGTGGTGGGCGAGCCAGTGGCACACCGCCTCGCGTACGCCGGGGTCCTCGTCACGGGCCAGGGTGAGCACGGTGGTGAGGCTCTCGGGGCGGTGCACGGTCTGCGGCACCAGTGCGCGCACGCTCGGGTCCGGGTGGGTGAGGTACGACAGCCCGACGGCCTCGACCTCCGGGGCGCTGTCGTGGGTCATCGCATGCAGGAGAACCGCCAGCACCTGCGCGTCCTCCTCCTGTTCCGCCCACGGCACGAGCTCGCGCCCCCGTTCCCAGAACGGCTGGCTTCCCTTGACGATGTCTCCGAGGATCAGGGACAGCAGGAGGTCGGCCGCGAGCAGGCGGTGCGTCCGGTCGGGGTGGTTGAGCAGGTCCCGGCTCCACAGCCAGGTCTCCTCGTCGGTCCGCCGGCCGAGCGTGAACACGACGTCGCACCACACGACGTGGTCCCGGTCGGGGTGGGCGAGGGCCCGGGCGACCAGCTCGTCGAAGGGCGTGCGGGTCCCGTAGCGCTCTTCCATGGAGGTGAGCACCGCCCGGTGCTCGTCACGCACGGTCGTCCCGCCGAGCGTGAGCTGCTCGGACCACCAGCCGACCTCGTCGTCCTCGACCCGGATCCGCTCGACGGGCCCGGTGAGGCCGGTGAGGCGGCGCAGTACGGCCTCGGCGCCCGCCTCCGACCAGCGCCTGGCCCGGTCCAGCAGTTCGGCGCGCGCCGGTGCCGGGAGCGGGATCCGGCTGGTGGCGAGCGCGGAGGTCATGAGGTGCGACCCGCCGTCCACCGCCCGCAGCAGCGGGGTGCTCCCGTCCGGCAGCGGGCGCAGGGGGTCGGCTCCGGCCTGGAGCAGCGCCTCGGCGACGGGCCGGTCGTACGCCGCCACGGCGAGGCACAGGACCGGGAGGCCGTCGTGGAGGGTGTCGGGGTCGGCCCCTGCCTCCAGCAGTGCCGTGACCTCGTCCACCGCTCCGCGCCGTACCGCCTCGACCAGTTCCCGCACGCCTGTCCCCCCCGTCGTGAAACAACTGGGGGAGCCTAGGCGCCCGGCCGCGGCCGGGGCACATGATCAACGCCCGGCGATCGTCGCCCCGGGGGCGGGGCCAGAGGCCGTACGCACCGTTCGGCACGTTCCCGACGCCAGCAGGGCCTGCGCCACCGCGGCCGCCGACTCCGGGCCACGGACCAGGAAGGCGGTGGTCGGTCCGGAGCCCGAGACGAGCGCGGTGAGGGCACCGGCGGCCCGGCCCGCGGCCAGGGTGCCGGCGAGTTCCGGGAAGAGGGAGAGGGCCGCGGGCTGGAGGTCGTTGGAGACGGCGGCGGCGAGCGCGTCCGGGTCGCCCTTGGCGAGCGCGGCGATGAGTTCCTGGGAGGCGACGGGCTCGGGGATGTCCGTGCCCTCGCCGAGCCGGTCGAACTCGCGGAACACCGCGGGGGTGGACAGGCCTCGCCCGGCCATCGCGAACACCCAGTGGAAGGTGCCGCCGACCTCCAGGGGCGTCAGCTGCTCGCCCCGCCCGATGCCGAGGGCCGCCCCGCCGACCAGGCTGAACGGCACGTCGCTGCCCAGCTCGGCGCAGATGTCGAGCAGTTCCTCGCGGGAGGCGCCGGTCTGCCACAGGGTGTCGCAGGCCACCAGGGCGCCGGCGCCGTCCGCGCTGCCGCCCGCCATGCCGCCGGCGACGGGGATGTCCTTGGCGATGTGGATGTGGACGCCGGGGCTGCGGCCGTACCGCCCGGCGAGCGCCTCGGCGGCCCGCGCCGCCAGGTTCGTGCGGTCCAGGGGGACCTGGTCGGCGTCCGGGCCCTCGCAGGTGACGCGGAGCTCGTCGGCCGGGGTGACGGTGATCTCGTCGTAGAGGCCGACCGCGAGGAAGACGTTGGCGAGGTCGTGGTAGCCGTCGGGGCGGGCGGCGCCGACCCCCAGCTGGACGTTGACCTTGGCCGGGACGCGGACCGTGACGCTCACGCGGGCTCCTTCTCCTGCTGCCGGTTCGCCTTGTGCTCGGCGATACGCGCGAACTCTTCCACGGTCAGCGACTCGCCCCGGGCCTGCGGCGATACCCCGGCGGCGACCAGGGCCTCCTCGGCGGCGGCGGCCGATCCGGCCCAGCCGGAGAGCGCGGCCCGCAGCGTCTTGCGGCGCTGGGCGAACGCCGCGTCGACGACGGCGAACACCTCGCGCTTGGCGGCCGTCGTCTTCAGCGGCTCGGTGCGGCGGACCAGGGAGACCAGGCCGCTGTCGACGTTGGGCGCCGGCCAGAACACGTTCCGCCCGATGGCACCGGCGCGCTTGACCTCGGCGTACCAGTTGGCCTTGACCGAGGGGACGCCGTAGACCTTCGAGCCGGGCGGGGCGGCGAGCCGGTCGGCGACCTCCGCCTGGACCATGACGAGGGTGCGTTCGATGGTCGGGAAGGTGTCGAGCATGTGCAGCAGAACGGGGACGGCCACGTTGTAGGGGAGGTTGGCCACCAGCGCGGTCGGGGCGGGCCCGGGCAGCTCGGTGACGTGCATGGCGTCCGAGTGGACCAGCGCGAACCGGTCGGCGCGTTCGGGCATGCGGGCCGTGATGGTCGCGGGCAGCGCCCCGGCGAGCACGTCGTCGATCTCCACCGCCGTGACCCGGTCGGCGGCCTCCAGCAGCGCGAGGGTGAGCGACCCGAGCCCCGGGCCGACCTCGACGACCACGTCGTCGGGGCGGACCTGTGCGGTGCGGACGATCCGGCGGACGGTGTTCGCGTCGATCACGAAGTTCTGTCCGCGTTGCTTGGTCGGGCGTACGCCGAGGGCGGCCGCGAGCTCGCGGATGTCGGCGGGGCCCAGGAGGGCGTCGGGGGTGGGGCTGCTGGTCACGGGACAAGGGTACGGGGGGTTGTGTGGACGCCTGGTGCCGCGGCAGGCAACGTGCGCCCGTGAAGGAGCGGCGTCCGGTGCGTGCTCCCGGCATGCCGGGCGTCGCGACGGGCCGAACGTCCTCTGCCGCGGCACCAGGGCCGACGACCGGAGCCTTCTGCAACACCCTTCAGCCGTGCAGCCGTCCCCCGCAGTGCGGCCAGGGGCTCGTTCCTCGCCGCACATAGAGCTTCTTCGCCCGGTACGTCTGTTCCGCCGCCGGGGCGTCCTGGGGGCGGCCGTTGCCGCCGAGGGCCTGCCAGGTCCGGGTGTCGAACTGGTAGAGGCCGCCGTAGGTGCCCGAGGAGTCGACCGCGTCGGGCCGGCCGCCGGACTCGCAGGCCGCGAGGCCCTGCCAGTCGAGGTGGTCCGCGCCCTGCACGGACGCCGGGCGCTGCTTGGTGCCGACCTTGACCAGCTGCGGGCGCGGCTCGCGCACCACCTCGGACCTGATCCGGCGCGGTTTCTGCGGGACTCCGTTGACCGTGCGCAGGACGAAGGTGACCCGGCGCAGCCCCGGCTCGCCCGCCCGCTCCACGACCTCCGTGCCCCGGAACAGGGCCGGGTCCTCCGTCCGCCGCACCTGGAAGGGGATGGGCTCCTCGCGGACCTCTCTGCCGCCGGTGATCCGCAGCACCGTCACGGTCTGCCCGTCGCGTGGGAAGCCGCCCTGCGGGACCGAGGTGGTGTCCTGGCCGTGCAGGGTGATCCCGGCCTCCTCGACGACCTCCCGGACGGTCGCCGCGTTGGTGCGCACCGTGCGGGCGCGGCCGTCCGCCATGATCGTGACCGTGCGCTCGGTCCGCACGTCCAGGGCGAGTCCCCCGCGTCCGATGCGCCGGGAGCGCGGCGCGGACACGTACGCGCCTTCGTGCCGCACACCGAGCTCCCGCAGCGCCCCCTCCACCGTGTGGGCGGTCGTCCACACCTCGCGCCGGTGTCCGTCGAGGGTGAGCCGCACGGGACGGGCGAAGTGCACGGCGACCTCGTCGCCGCTGCTGATCCTCGTGCCGGGCCCGGGCGCCACCACGTCGTGGGCGCCGACCCCGACACCCTCGTCCGCCAGCAGCTCGGTGACGTCGTCGGCGAACGTGTGCAGCGTGCGGGCCTTGCCGTCGACGTTCAGCTCGATCGCCTTGTCCTTGGCGACGAACGCCGTGGTGCCGCCCGCCAGGAAGGCGACGACGAGGGCCTGCGGGAGCAGCCGCCGCATGGGGCTGTCCGGGCGCTCGGCGTAGCGCGTCTTGCGCCGGCGCGCGGACCTGCGGTGCGAGCCGCCGGTGCGCGCCGCGGCACGCGACCCGGCGCGTGCTCCCAGGCCCGGCTCGGGGTGGCCTACGGGCCCGGGCGCGGGCTCGTCGTCCGGAGCGCCCTGCCGGGGCAGCACGGGCAGGGTCGGCTCGTAGGCGGGCCGGTAGGTGTCCGCGTACGCGCCGGGTGGCGCCGGCGTCCCGTGGACGAGGGTCTCGGCGCTGTGCAGATCGGCCGGCGACACGTCGAACCCGCCGCACACCGGGTCGGCGTAGGCGGGGCCATACGTCTCGTACGCCTTGTACGTCTCGTACCGCGCGTTGCTCACGCCGACACGCTCCAGGGGCCGGAGGGGGTCCAGAGGGGTCCGGATAGGGCCCCCAGAACCTAGCGGAGCGATCGTCACTCTCCAAAGCGACGCGACTACGCACAGTCGTACGGTGAGGTGAGCGGCCGGGTCAGTAGCCGAACGCGCGTGCCGTGTTCGCGCCGAGGGCCGTGGCCAGCGTGTCCTCGTCGATGCCGCGCACCTCGGCCATGGCCCGCACGGTGATCGGCACGAGGTAGGGAGCGTTGGGCCGCCCGCGGTAGGGCGCCGGGGTGAGGAAGGGCGCGTCGGTCTCCACGAGGAGGAGCTCCAGCGGGGCAACCGCCACCGCGTCCCGCAGGTTCTGGGCGTTCTTGAAGGTGACGTTGCCGGCGAACGACATGAAGTAGCCCGCGCTCGCGCAGATCCCGGCCATCTCGGCGTCGCCGGAGTAGCAGTGGAAGACGGTCCGCTCAGGAGCGCCCTCCTCCTTCAGCACGCGCAGGACGTCGGCGTGGGCCTCGCGGTCGTGGATGACCAGGGCCTTGCCGTGCCGCTTGGCGATCTCGATGTGGGCGCGGAAGGAGCGCTCCTGCGCCTCCTTGCCGTCGGGCCCGGTGCGGAAGTAGTCGAGGCCGGTCTCGCCGACGCCCTTGACCTGCTCCAGCGCGGCCAGCCGGTCGATCTCGGCGAGGGCGTCGTCCAGGGCGGCCTGACCGCCGGGTTCGCGGGCGCCCTGCCGCGACCACCCGTCGGGGTCGCCGTGCACGATCCGGGGCGCCTCGTTCGGGTGCAGGGCGACCGTCGCATGGACGGCGTCGTGGGCCGCCGCCGTCTCGGCCGCCCAGCGGGAGCCCTTGAGGTCGCAGCCGACCTGCACGACCGTCGTCACTCCGACCGACGCCGCCTTCGCCAGCGCCTCCTCGACCGTGCCGGACTGCATGTCCAGGTGGGTGTGGGAGTCGGCGACCGGCACCCGGAGGGGCTCCGGGAGGGGCGGGGCCGCGTTCTTGTCCGGGCGGCCGGCATCGTTCGAAGGCATGCACCGATCCTACGAAAGGGGTACGCCCTCCCCGGTGGGGGAGGACCGGGGAGGGCGTCGGAACAAGGCAGCCGGACGGGTCAGCTCGCCTTGCGCTGGAAGGGGTG
This sequence comes from Streptomyces sp. NPDC002130, assembly GCF_040296465.1. Lineage (NCBI taxonomy): Bacteria > Bacillati > Actinomycetota > Actinomycetes > Kitasatosporales > Streptomycetaceae > Streptomyces > Streptomyces sp. NPDC002130. The sequence continues at coordinate 31,109 of NZ_JBEOXI010000055.1, read as the reverse complement.
CAGCAGGTCGGACAGGTGCCAGTGGTGGTTTTCGCGCTGCTCCTGGCCGGCCGTCGCCCCGGCCTCGGCGTCCGCGGTGGGCCCCTCCACGGGCCCGGCGGGGGGCGCCACGCGGTGGGGCCGGTGAGCCGCGTCACGCGCCGACGCGACCCGCCCGGGCCGCATGATCCGCACGATGTGACTGTCGCAGTTGTGGCACTCGGGCTTGCTCAACGGGGAGGGCACCACCTTGCCGTCGGTCACGTAGAGGACGAACTCGTGGCCCGCGGCGTCCGTGTGGTGCTCTATCTCGTACGACTGCTCCCAGCCGTGCCCGCACCGCATGCAGGCGAAGGAGTAGGACTCGTTGACGACTGCGGTCGCACCGGCGCGGAGCCCGGTCTGCCCTGCGATCTCACTCATGCCAGCTCCTGTTGGTCCGCTGTGGCGTGAGGACGATTCCGTCCCCGCGACCCAGTGGACTCCTCGGCCGGACCGATGGCAGCAGACCTGTCGTCTATTGGCCCCGATTTGGGCGTCCCTTGCCCCTGCGCCCTTTGCGCTTTGCCCACCCATGGGGCGCGCGCTCAAACGACATGCGCCCTGCTCAGAGGGTGTTCAGCGCCCCATTGAGGAACGCCCCGTCAGGGGCGCGGGGAACTGCGCGATCAGCCCCACACAACCCGCGCCCCGCAAAGCACACGGAACCCCACCCCGAGCCCGGTCACCCCGCCGCGTTCTTCGCAGCGACCACGGCATCGAAAACGAGCCTCTTGGGCACCCCCGCCTCGACCGCCACCGCGGCGATCGCCTCCTTGCGCCGCTCCCCCGCTTCCTCCCGCACCCGGACCCGCCGCACCAGCTCCTCGGGCCCGACCTCCTCGGGCCCCTTCTCCGGCGCCCCCTCCACGACGACGGTGATCTCCCCGCGCACGCCCTCCGCGGCCCACGCGGCCAGCTCCCCCAGCCCGCCCCGCCGGACCTCCTCGTACGTCTTGGTCAGCTCCCGGCACACCGCGGCCCGCCGCTCGGCCCCGAACACCTCGGCCATCGCCGACAGCGTGTCGTCGAGCCGGTGGGGAGCCTCGAAGTAGACGAGCGTCCGCCGCTCGTCGGCGACCTCCCGCAGCCGCCCCAGCCGCTCCCCCGCCTTGCGCGGCAGGAACCCCTCGAAGCAGAACCGGTCGACGGGCAGCCCGGACAGCGCGAGCGCGGTGAGCACCGCGGACGGCCCGGGCACGGCGGTGACCCGCACGTCCCTCTCGACCGCTGCCGCGACCAGCCGGTAGCCCGGGTCGGACACCGAGGGCATCCCCGCGTCCGTGACGAGCAGCACCCGCGCCCCGCCCACCAGCTCTTCGACCAGTTCCGGCGTCCGGGCGGACTCGTTGCCCTCGAAGTACGACACCACCCGGCCCTTGGGGGTGACGCCGAGCGCCTGGGTCAGCCGGCGCAGCCGCCGCGTGTCCTCGGCGGCGACGACGTCGGCTCCGGCCAGTTCCTCGGCGAGCCGGGGCGGGGCGTCCGCGATGTCGCCGATGGGGGTGCCTGCGAGTACGAGGGTTCCGATCACGGTCCCATCCTCCCAGGGGCGGCGGGCGGGCACTCCTCCCAGGGGCGGAGGATGCGGACGCATACGGCCATGCACGGGACTCACACAGAACGGTTCCCTACGATGGCGCGGTGACCAGTACCGCGTCCTCCACGGACACCCGTCAGGGCCAGGCGCCGCTCGACCAGCGGCCGTCCTGGCAGCAGCGGCTGCGCCGCTTCGGCTACCAGGGGCAGCCCGGCAGCGACGCCCGCGACGTCCGTGACCGCCTGGTGCCGCCGTACACCGAGCCCTCCCCGCGTCTGTGGGCCGCGCTCGGCGTCCCGCACACGCTCGCGGGCCGGCTGGTGCGCTGGTCGGGCTGGATCGGCCCGCTGCTCGTCACGCTGCTGGCGGGGGTGCTGCGGTTCTGGAATCTGGGCAGCCCCAGGGCGGTGATATTCGACGAGACGTACTACGCCAAGGACGCGTGGGCGCTGGTCCACCGCGGGTTCGAGCTCAACTGGGACAAGAACGCCAACGACCTGGTCCTGTCGTCGGGCGGCCACGTCACGCTCCCGGCGGACGCGGCGTACGTCGTGCACCCGCCGGTCGGCAAGTACGTCATCGGGCTCGGCGAGCTGATGTTCGGCTTCGACCCCTTCGGCTGGCGGTTCATGACCGCGCTGCTCGGCACGCTGTCCGTGCTGCTGCTGTGCCGGATCGGCCGCCGCCTGTTCCGCTCCACCTTCCTGGGGTGTCTCGCGGGCGCGCTGATGGCGGTGGACGGCCTGCACTTCGTGATGAGCCGCACGGCACTGCTCGACGGCGTGCTGATGTTCTTCGTGCTGGCGGCGTTCGGCTGTCTGCTCGTCGACCGGGACAAGGCCCGCGCGAGGCTCGCCGCCGCGCTGCCACTGGACGAGGACGGCCGGGCGCGGCCCGACCGGCACACGGCCGAGACGGCCCGCCTGGGATGGCGCCCCTGGCGCTGGGCCGCGGGTCTGATGCTGGGCCTGGCCATCGGCACGAAGTGGAACGGCCTCTACATCCTGGCGGCGTTCTGCCTGATGGCGGTGTTGTGGGATGTCGGCTCGCGGCGGGTCGCCGGTGCCCGTCACCCGTACTCGACGGTCCTCAAGCGCGACACGGGCCTCGCGTTCCTCGCCACGGTCCCGGTCGCCCTGGTCACCTACCTGCTGTCCTGGACCGGCTGGATCCTCTCCGCCACGAACGGCTCCGGCGGCTACTTCCGCAACTGGGCCGCGACCAGCGGCAAGGGCGGGAGCTGGACCTTCCTGCCCGACTGGCTGCGCAGCCTGTGGCACTACGAGCACCAGGTCTACGAGTTCCACGTCGGCCTGTCGTCGCCGCACACGTACCAGTCCAACCCGTGGAGCTGGCTCGTCCTCGGCCGGCCGGTGTCGTACTTCTACGAGTCCCCGGCCCCCGGCAAGGACGGCTGCCCCGCCGACGCGGGCGAGAAGTGCGCCCGCGAGGTGCTCGCGCTCGGCACGCCGCTGCTGTGGTGGGTCGCCTGCTTCGCCGTCCTGTACGTCCTGTGGCGCTGGTTCTTCCGCCGCGACTGGCGCGCGGGCGCCATCGCCTGCGGCATCGCGGCCGGCTACCTGCCCTGGTTCATGTACCAGGAGCGCACGATCTTCTTCTTCTACGCCATCGTGTTCCTGCCGTTCCTGTGCCTGGCGGTGGCGATGCTGCTCGGCGCGATCATCGGCCCGCCCCGCTCCTCCGACACCCGCCGCGTCGCGGGCGCCACGGCAGCGGGCGTCCTGGTCCTCCTGATCACCTGGAACTTCATCTATTTCTGGCCGCTGTACACGGGCCAGGCCATCCCGATCGACGACTGGCGGTCGCGGATGTGGCTGGATACGTGGGTCTGATCTACGTTCGGTCAAAAATCGAAACGCCTGTCCCGTTAGTAACCGCTTACGCATAGAGTGCTCCCGGGATTCGAGCTTTCTGAACGCGTTCAAGGGGGCGCGGAAGGCTCAACGGGGAGGGGACCACCCGATGAGCAAGGGGGTCAGAGCCGCCGTCATAGGCGGGGTGTTCGCGGTGATGGTGGGTGGGGCCGGGTACGGCGCCTACAACATCGTGAGCGCCCTGAGCGGTGACGGGGGCGGCGCGGGCGGGGTCGCGGCGGAGAAGCGGACGGGGCCTCCCGGCAAGGACGAGGTCAAGGAGACCACGGCCGCGTTCTTCAAGGCCTGGCAGACGGGAGCGTCGGCGAAGGCGGCGTCGTACACCAACAACGACGCGGCCGCCGAGCAGCTGCTCAGCGCCTTCGCCGACGACGCGCACATCACCGACGTGAAGATCACGCCGGACGCGGCCCGGGGCACCACCGTGCCGTACACGGTGAAGGCGAAGGTGGCCTACGACGGGAAGTCCAAGCCGCTGAGCTACCGGAGCGAGCTCAACGTCGTGCGCGGGCTCACCACGGGGCGGGCGCTCGTCGACTGGCAGCCGTCCGTCGTCCACCCCGAGCTGAAGAAGGACGACACCCTCGTCACCGAGAAGTCGGCCACCCCGCCCATCGAGGCCGTCGGCCGCGACGGCACGGAGCTGACCAAGGAGAAGTACCCCTCCCTCGGCCCGGTCCTGGACGCCCTGCGCGACAAGTACGGCGAGCAGGCCGGCGGCACCCCCGGCATCGAGCTGGTCGTCCGGCACAACGGCGACGGCGCTCCCGACACCCCGCTGCTCGCCCTCGCCAAGGGCAAGCCGGGCAAGCTCACCACCACGATCAGCCCGAGCGCGCAGGCGGCCGCCGAGAAGGCGGTCAAGCGGTTCACCCAGTCGTCGGTGGTCGCCGTCAAGCCCAGCACCGGCGAGGTGCTGGCCGTGGCCAACAACCGCACGGACGGCTTCAACGCGGCCTTCGAGGGCCAGTCGGCACCCGGCTCCACCATGAAGATCATCACCGCCGCGATGCTCATCGACAACGGCGTGACCTCGATGAACGGCCCGGCGCCCTGCCCCGACACCGCCGTGTGGCAGAGCCAGACGTTCAAGAATCTGACCGGTATGAAGCCCGATGAGAACGCCACGCTGGCCAACAGCTTCCTGCGGTCCTGCAACACCGCCTTCATCAAGCTCATCGACGAGAAGCCGCTCACGGACGCCTCGCTGACCCAGGAGGCCGAGAACCGCTTCGGGCTGGGACAGGACAACTGGAAGACCGGCATCGTCTCCTTCGACGGCAGCGTGCCCGCGGTCGACGGGCCGGACCGGGCGGCGGGCGCCATCGGACAGGGGCAGGTCCAGATGAGCCCGCTGAACATGGCCTCGGTCACCGCGACCGCGATCACCGGGGCGTTCCGCCAGCCCTATCTGGTCTCGCCGAAGCTGGACGGCCGGGAACTGGCACAGGCCGAGGGTCTGCGGTCGAGCACCGCGAGCCAGCTCAAGCAGATGATGCGGCTCACCGCCACACAGGGCACCGCGGCCCGGGCCATGGCCGGACTCGGCGGTGACATCGGCGCCAAGACGGGTTCCGCCGAGGTCGACGGCAACGCCAAGTCCAACAGCTGGTTCACCGGATTCCGCGACGACATCGCGGCGGCGGCCATGACCGAGGAGGGCGGCCACGGCGGCGACGCGGCCGGGCCGATTGTCGCAGCCGTGCTACGAACAGGTGGCTGATCTCACCTTCGAGGAACGGGACTCTAGGGTGGTGGCCGTCGTTGAGAGTTGGGACAGCTGAGGGCGACGGGGACCCTGGGGATTCGCGGAGGAAAGAACAGCAGTGGGCAACAGAAGGCGCGTCGCCGAGCGACGGAAGACGAGACCCGCCGTGATCGGCGGGATGATCGCCGTGGTCGTCGCGGGCGGCGGGGCCGGTGCCTACGCGCTGTTCGGCGGCGGTGCCGCCGCCGACGACGGGTCGCGGGCAGCGGACCAGAAGGCCGAGGTCAAGACCGGCCCGCTGTCGCCGGCCGAGGTCACCACCACCGCCCGCGCCTTCCTCACCGCCTGGCAGTCCGGAAAGATCACGCAGGCCGCCGCCACCACCGACGACCCCTCCGCGGCCCGGCCGCTGCTCACCGGCTACACCAAGGACGCCCACATCGAGGACGTCACCCTCACCCCGGGCAAGCCCGCCGACGACAAAGTGCCGTTCTCCGTCAAGGGCACGGTGTCCTACAAGGGAACCGACAAGCCGCTGACGTACGACAGCACCCTGACCGTGACGCGCCGCACCACCGATGGAAAGCCCCTGGTCGACTGGCACTCCGCGGTCGTCCACCCCGACCTGAAGGACGGTGACACGCTGGTGACCGGTGAGGCGGGCACGCCCCCGGTCAAGGCCCTCGACCGGGACGGCGGGGAGCTGACCACGAAGAAGTACGCCTCCCTCGGCCCGATCCTGGACGGACTGCGCGAGAAGTACGGCAAGGAGGCCGGCGGCAAGGCCGGTATCGAGCTGCGGGTCGTGCGCGGCAAGGCCGCCAAGGCGAAGGACCTCTCCGACAAGACCCTGCTGGAGCTGAGCGAGGGCACGCCGGGCACGGTGAAGACCACGCTGGACCCGGCCCTCCAGGCGGCCGCCGAGAAGCAGGTCGGCAAGAAGGCCAAGTCGTCCGTGGTCCTGCTGCGGGTGTCGACCGGCGAAATCCTGGCCGCGGCCAACGCCTCCCGCGGCTTCAACACCGCCTTCCAGGGCTCCCTGGCCCCCGGCTCCACGATGAAGGTCATCACCTCGTCGCTGCTGCTGGAGAAGGGCCTGGCCTCGGCGGACAAGAAGCACCCGTGCCCGAAGTACTTCACGTACGGCCACTGGAAGTTCCAGAACGACGACAAGTTCGAGATCAAGAACGGCACCTTCAAGGCGAGCTTCGCCCGGTCCTGCAACACGGCCTTCATCAGCCAGGCCCCGAAGCTGAAGGACGACGACCTCACCAAGGAGGCCCAGCAGGTCTTCGGCCTGGGGCTGAACAACTGGGCCATCGGTGTGCCGTCCTTCGACGGCGCGGTGCCGGTGCAGTCGGCGGCCCAGATGGGCGCCTCGCTGATCGGGCAGGGCGGGGTCCGCATGAACCCGCTGAACATGGCGTCGGTCTCGGCAACGGTCAAGGCCGGCACCTTCCACCAGCCCTACCTGGTCTCCCCGGACGTGGACGGCCGCAAGCTGGCGAAGGCCTCCCGCACCCTGCCCGCGAGCACCCTGTCCCAGCTGCGGGAGCTGATGTCGTACACGGCCGCGTACGGCACGGCCGCGGAGGCGATGGCCGGGGTCGGCGGCGACGTCGGCGCGAAGACCGGGTCCGCCGAGGTCGACGGGCAGAAGAAGCCGAACGGCTGGTTCACGGCCTACCGGGGTGACCTGGCCGCCGCGGGCGTGGTCCAGCAGGGCGGGCACGGCGGCTCGACGGCGGGTCCGATCGTGGCGGCGCTGCTGAAGCTGGGCGGCTGAGCGCGGGGCTCAATGGGTGACGGGTTCCGCGGCGGCCATGTAGGTCCGCCGCAGGAACCGCAGCAACGCCTGCCGCTCGAACTGCACCACCGACACGCCCTGCGCGGTGTGGAACTCCACGACGACCTGCACCCGGCCGCAGGGCCACACCCGTACCTCGCCGCTTCCGGCGGGGGCGCGCAGCCCCTCCTCCAGCAGCTCGCGGGCGAAGGTCCATTCGCCGCCCCCGGCCCCGGGCAGCGCCATGCGCACCTTCCGGGGGTCGTGGTCGGGGTCGTACCGCAGCCTGACCGGAACCGCCTCCAGCTCGTCGACGAGCGGGACGGCAGCGTCCGAGACGATGTGGGCTCGCGCGTACTGCTCGACTACGGACATCGGACGGCCCCTTCACCGTGCGCAATCCGAGTGGAAACCGTGCGTCCACTCCTTCTCCAATGTCGCATATTTTCCGGATTGCGCCCGTGGAGCCGGACATATCACGGGTGAGATAAAACGAGCGTCACGCTCTTGCAAACCATTCGCATCAAGCCACATCATCGAACGGTGCATGTACCTGACGGATTCATCAACGCGCCCACCTCCGCCGCCACCGGTGTGATCGCCGCGGGCGCCGTCGCCGTGAGCCTGCGCGGCGCACGCCGCGAACTCGACGAGCGCACGGCGCCGCTGGCCGGACTCGTCGCGGCGTTCATCTTCGCCGTGCAGATGCTGAACTTCCCCGTGGCGGCGGGCACCAGCGGCCATCTGCTCGGCGGTGCGCTGGCGGCGATACTCGTCGGCCCCTACACCGGGGTCCTGTGCGTCTCCGTCGTCCTGCTGATGCAGGGCATCCTCTTCGCGGACGGCGGTCTGACCGCGCTCGGCGTGAACATCACCAACATGGCGATCGTCACGACGGTCGTCGCCTACGCGCTCTTCCGCGGCCTGGTGAAGGTGCTGCCCCGCACCCGCCGGTCGGTCACCGCGGCCTCCTTCGTCGCCGCCCTGGTCTCCGTCCCGGCCGCCGCGCTGGCCTTCACGCTGATGTACGCGATCGGCGGCACCACCGACGTCTCGATCGGCAAGGTCGCCACCGCCATGGTCGGCGTGCACGTCCTGATCGGCATCGGCGAGGCCGTGATCACCGCGCTCACCGTCGGCGCGGTCATCGCCGTACGCCCTGACCTGGTGTACGGGGCACGCGGTCTGACGCAGAAGCTCAAGCTGCGGGTGAACGGCGAACTGGTCGACGCGCCCGATGCCGAGCCCGCCCCCGTGGCCGCCCGGACCTCGCACCGCAAGGTGTGGGCGGCGGGCCTGGTCGCCTCCCTCGTGCTGGCCGGTTTCGTCAGCTTCTACGCCTCGGCGAACCCCGACGGCCTGGAGAAGGTCGCCGCCGACCACGGCATCGACAAGAAGGCCGAGGAGCACTCCACGGCCGGCTCCCCGCTCGCCGACTACGGCGTCGAGGACGTCGACGACGCCCGCCTGTCCGGCGGGCTGGCGGGGGTGATCGGCGTGGGCGTGACGGTGGTCGCGGGCACCGGGGTGTTCTGGGCCGTGCGCCGCCGCCGCACGAACGACACCTCCCCGTCGGACACGACGAGCGTGTCGAGCATCTGATCATGGGAGCAGGGCACGCGCACAAGCTGTACCGGCACGGGCACTCGCCCGTGCACGGCCTGCCGCCGCACACCAAACTCGCGGCCGTGTTCGCCTTCGTGGTGGTCGTGGTGTCGACCCCACGCGAGGCGATGTGGGCGTTCGGGCTGTACGCCGTGCTGCTCGGGGCCGTCGCCTGCGTCGCGCGGGTGCCCGCCGCGTTCCTGCTCAGGCGGCTGCTGATCGAGGTGCCGTTCGTCGCGTTCGCGGTGCTCATGCCGTTCGTGGCGGAGGGCGAGCGGGTGGAGGTCCTCGGCCTGTCCCTGAGCGTGAACGGCCTGTGGGGCGCCTGGAACGTGCTCGCCAAGGGCACGCTCGGCGTCGCGGCCTCGGTGCTGCTGGCCGCCACGACCGAGCTGCGCGAACTGCTGCTGGGCCTGCAGCGCCTCAAGCTCCCGCCGCTGCTCGTGCAGATCGCGTCCTTCATGATCCGCTACGGCGATGTCATCACCGAGGAGATGCGGCGCATGCGCATCGCCCGGGAGTCACGGGGCTTCGAGGCCAGGGGCGTCAAGCACTGGGGCGTGCTCGCCAAGTCGGCGGGCGCGCTGTTCATCCGCTCCTACGAGCGCGGCGAGCGCGTGCACCTGGCCATGGTCAGCCGCGGATATGCCGGCTCCATGCCCGTCATCGACGAGGTGACCGCGTCCCGGGCGCAGTGGTCGTACGCCCTCGCCCTCCCCTGCGCCGCTCTGCTCGTCTGTCTGCTGGGATGGACCCTGTGACTGCTTCTCTCGAGGTCTCCGGCCTCGCCTTCGCCTACCCCGACGGGCACCAGGCCCTCTTCGGCGTCGACTTCTCGGTCGCGCGCGGTGAGCGGGTCGCGCTGCTCGGTCCGAACGGCGCCGGCAAGACGACCCTCGTGCTGCACCTCAACGGCATCCTGACCGGCGGCGCCGGCACGGTGACGGTGGCCGGGCTGCCCGTGGACAAGCGGAACATGGCCGAGGTCCGGCGCCGGGTCGGCATCGTCTTCCAGGACCCGGACGACCAGCTGTTCATGCCGACGGTCCGGGAGGACGTGGCGTTCGGGCCCGCGGCGGCCGGGCTGAAGGGGCCCGAGCTGGAGGCGCGTGTCGAGCGGGCGCTGGAGCGGGTCGGCATGGCTGAGTTCAAGGACCGCCCGCCGCACCATCTCTCCTTCGGCCAGCGCCGCCGGGTGGCCGTCGCGACCGTGCTGGCGATGGAGCCGGAGATCCTCGTGCTGGACGAGCCCTCCTCCAACCTCGACCCGGCCTCCCGCCGCGAACTGGCGGACATCCTGCGCTCCCTGGACGTGACCGTGCTGATGGTCACCCATGATCTTCCGTACGCCCTGGAGCTGTGCCCGCGCTCCCTGGTCCTCAGCGACGGGGTGATCGCGGCCGACGGGCCGACCGGCGAGCTGCTCTCGGACGAGGAGCTGATGCGGGCCCACCGTCTGGAGCTGCCGTTCGGCTTCGATCCGCGTTCCGTCCCGGTGGCACCGGCCCGTCCGTGACACCCGTCCGTGACAATGGGCGCGTGACGAACGAGGAGAGCGACGGATCGCTGCTGCTGGACGAGCAGCTGTGCTTCGCCCTGTACGCCGCGCAGCGCGCGGTGACGGCGGCGTACCGCCCGCTCCTCGAAGAGCTGAGCCTCACCTACCCCCAGTACCTGGTGCTGCTGGTCCTCTGGGAGCGCGGCGAGACCACCGTCAAGGACTTGGCCGCGGCGCTGCGCCTCGACTACGGCACGGTCTCGCCGCTGCTGAAGCGGCTGGAGGCGGCCGGTCTGGTACGGCGTGAGCGGTCGGCGCGGGACGAGCGGTCGGTGCTGGTGGCCGTGACGGGGCGCGGGCAGGAACTCCGGGAGCGGGCGGGCCGGGTGCCCGGTGCGCTGCTCACGGCGACCGGGCTCGACGCGGCGGAGGCCGGGCGGCTGCGTGCGGAGCTGGTCCGGCTGGCCGAGCGGGCGGAGTCGGCGGCGGACCGGTCCCGCTGAGGGTTACCCCCGGTTGCCCACCCCCTGGGCGCGCCAGGCCGGTTACCGACCAGTACCTTGTGCACGATGTGTTTGTGCGCACTTGGTTCCGGGGGAGGACAGCATGACTGACGGCCCCGCCGTCGACACCCGCCCGACGAAGATCATGTACGTGGCGGAGGCCACCGCCCACGGCGGCCGCGAGGGCTATGTGACCAGCCAGGACGGTCAGCTCGACCTCAGGGTCGCGATGCCCCCGCAGCTCGGCGGCGACGGCAACGGCACCAACCCGGAACAGCTCTTCGCGGCCGGCTACAGCGCCTGCTTCCACAACGCCCTGATCCTCGTCGGCAATCGCGAGGGCTACGACCTGACCGGCTCCACGGTCGCCGCGAAGGTCGGCATCGGCCCCAACCAGCAGCGCGGCTACGGCCTCGCGGTCGCCCTCAGCGTCTCGCTGCCGGTCGTCGACGCCGACCTCGCGACCAGGCTGGTGGACGCGGCCCACGAGATCTGCCCGTACTCGAACGCGACCCGCGGGAACATCGACGTGACCATCCTGCTTGGCTAGAGGGGCAACCAGCGGCGCGGCGGCGAGACGAGGAGTACGGGCGTGGACGTGCACGGCACAGTGGCCGAGGGCTTCGAGCCGGTGAGGGACGCGTTCGTACGGAACTTCGAAACGCTCGGGGACCGGGGCGCGGCGGTCGCCGTCCACCGGGACGGGCAGAAGGTCGTCGACCTGTGGGGCGGCACCAAGGACGTCGACGGCACGGCTCCCTGGGAGCGCGGCACGGCCCAGGTCGTGCGCTCGGCGACGAAGGGGGTCGCCGCCGCCGTGCTCCTGCTGCTGCACCAGCGCGGGCAGCTGGACCTGGACGCGCCGGTGGGGCACTACTGGCCCGAGTTCAAGGCCCGGGGCAAGGAGCGGGTGCTGGTCCGGCACGTGCTGAACCACCGCGCCGGGCTGCCGGTCCTCGACCGGCCGCTCACCCCGCGGGAGGCGCTCGACCCGCTGCGGGGCCCGGAGGCGCTCGCCGCGCAGGCCCCCGTCTGGGAGCCCGGTACCGACCACGGCTATCACGCGCTCACCTACGGCTGGCTGGTCGACGAGCTGGTGCGGCGCGTGACCGGTCAGGGCGCCGGGCAGTGGCTGGCGTCGCAGATCACCGGCCCGCTGGGGCTGGACCTCTGGCTCGGTCTGCCGGAGTCGGAGGCCGGCCGGGTCGGACGGGTGGGCCGTGTCGAGGGAGCCGAGCCGACCGGTGGTCTGCGGGCCCGCCCCAAGCGCTCGGTCACCGAGGCCTACGAGGACCCGGCCTCCCTCACACGCAGGGCGTTCGCCGCGATCTCCCCCTTCCCGGACCAGAACGACCCCGCCTACCGCGCGAGCGCCCTCCCCGCCACCAACGCCATGGCGACGGCGGACGGGCTGGCCCGCTTCTACGCGACCCTGATCGGCGACACGGCCGGCGCCGGGCGCCTCTTCACCCCGGAGACCGTGGAACTGGCCCGGGCCGAGGAGTCGGCGGGCCCGGACCGGGTCCTGGTGGTCGGCACCCGCTTCGGCCTCGGCTACATGCTGCACGGCAGCGCCTCGCCGTTCCTCACCCCGGGCTCCTTCGGCCACCCGGGGCGCGGCGGTGCCCTCGGCTTCGCCGACCCGGAGACGGGGATCGCCTTCGGCTACGTCACCAACGGCTTCCGCAAGACGGTGACGGCGGACCCGCGGGCGCAGGGGCTGGTGCGGGCGGTACGGGGCGTGCTGGGGGTCTAGCCCTCCGCGCCCAGCTCGTCCGAGACAGACCCCGGGGCGTCAGGCCGTGATCAGCCGGGCGACCCGCAGGCCGTGCTCGGCGGCCTGCTCGTGCCCCGTCTTCATCGACTCTTCGGCCAGCCCTCGCAGCGACTCCATGTTCCCAGAACGCGTGGGTCAGCTCCGCCTCGGCTATGTGCAGGTCGAGGCCGAAGACGTCGGCCAGGATCCTGCGCAGGTAGGGCGTGGCGTGGTCCCAGCCTTCCTTCGGGCTGCCTGGCCCGTAGCCGCCGCCCCGGCTCAACGTCAGGATCGCCGGCTTGCCCTTGAGCGGCCAGTCACCGTGCACGCCCAGCCGGGGGTGATTCAGGATCAGGTCGAGCCAAGTCTTGACCTGCGCCGGGACATTCCAGTTGTACATCGGCACCGCGAACAGGAACGCGTCGGCGTCGAGGAGTTCCGCGCCGAGACGGTCGAGGAGCTCGCGCGCCTCGTCCGGGGCCGGTACGGAGGGGTTGACGACGGCGCCGGCGAGCGCGGTCCACGCATCCCCGGGCAGAGGCTGGACGCCGAGGTCGCGCCGGGTCACGACCCCGCCGGGGTGCTGGGCGAGCCACGCCTGCTCGGCGGTGTCGGCGAGGGCGCGGCTCGCCGATCCTTCGGTACGGATGCTCGCGTCGAGACGGAACAGGTTCACGGTGCGGTACCTCCACAGAGTTCTGCTGTGACACAGATAGTATGTCCAGCAGAACATCTCCTGGCAAGACTGTCTGTCGGCATGCCGAATGCTGCTACGGTGACGGGATGTCCTCTGAACCCCGCGGCCGAGCGAGCAGCAGCGCTGAGTGTCCAGACCTGGACAACGACCTGGTGTGGGCCATTCGCATCATTTCGGGGGCGCTTCGGCGTGCTGCGGCCGAGGCCGCGGAGGCGCTGCCCGGAGGATCACGCGCCTACTTGGTGCTCATGGCGTTGGCCGCTGCCGAGGAAAAGCCCCCCACGCAGCTCGAACTGGCCGGCCGGGTCGGCCTCGACCGAACGGTGATGACCTACCTTCTCGACGACCTGGAAGGGCTGGGTCTGCTGTCGCGACGCCCGAATCCGCGGGACCGGCGAGCTCGCCACGTGATCCTGACGGACGAAGGCCGAGCGCAGCTGCAGCGCGTGCGAACTGATGTCACGGCCACTGAATCACAGCTGCTCGCGGAGTTGAGCGAAGAGGATCGGGTCCAGTTTCGAGACCTCCTGGCCCGGGTCGCGCTCACCGCTCAGCGGGGCGCTCCAGGAGAGTGAAGGGCTGCTCCTGCCGGACCACGCCCCCCGCAGCCACGAGCCCGCCCGGGCACACCTTGGTACTCAGCCCGACGCGAGAGCGTCCGAGCGCACCCTTCAGACGTGGATGGGGTGCGAGGTCCGCCCGGAGGCCTGGTCGATCTCCTCGTGCGCTTTGGTCAGCAACTGCATGGCGAGTTCGTTGAGTGCCCTCGCTCCGGCGATCTCCTCCCCGACCCTCGGCTGATTGGCGTCGGTCCGGTGCCGGCTCGCGTGGCCGTGCGCCCGTACCTCGGTGCCGTCGGGCAGACGGACCATCGCGGCCGCCCGCGTGTGCTGGTCGTCCTCCGTGAACTCCATCTCGACGTGCCACCCCACGGTGGTGTGCATCATGACGATCACCTCCGGAACGCTTAGTTCCAGGGTGCTCCTCGCACCGGCCGCACGCACCCGCCTGACAGACCCCTGTCCGGCATGCCCCCCGCCCGACAGGCTCTCATCCGGCGTGCAGCATCAGCCCGATCCCGACGACCAGCAGCCCGGCCGCCGCGATTCTCGGCACCCCGAACCGCTCCTTGAAGAACACGGCCCCGATCGCCGCGCCCACGATGATGGACGACTCGCGCAGGGCCGCGATGGGTGCGAGTTCGGCCCTGGTCTGGGCCCACAGGACTAGGGCGTACGCGGCGACGGACAGCGCGGCACCGATCAGCCCGACCCCGGCGAAGGGCCGCAGCAGGGCGACGGTCTCCCCACGCCAGCGCCACGCGGCGTACGCCGGGATGACCACCCCCTGGACCGCCATCAGCCAGGCGATGTAGCCGAGGGAGGACCCGGAGGCCCGCACGCCCAGCCCGTCGACGACGGTGTACACGGCTATGGTCAGCCCGGTCGCCAGGGCCGCCCCGATCGCCGCCCAGTCGGGCCGCCGCCCGCGCAGTCCCCACAGGGCGACGCCGGTCAGCCCCGCGCAGGACAGGGCGATCCCGGCGGCGGCCCACCCGTCGGGCACCTCGTGCGCGAAGAGGGCGGCGAGCAGGGTCACGACGAGGGGCGCGGTGCCCCGGGCGATGGGATAGGCCTGCCCGAAGTCCCCCAGCCGGAAGGACGTCATCAGCAGGGCGTAGTAGGCGATGTGAACGGCGGCGGAGCCGAGCAGATACGGCCAGGCCCCGGCCGCCGGGAACGCCACGAAGGGTGCCAGGGCCAGCCCGATGACCATCCCGCCGCCCGAGATCAGCGCGAAGCCGACGAGCTTGTCGGTGATCTTGTGGGCGATGGCGTTCCAGCTGGCATGGGTGACCGCGGCGAGCAGGACGGCGGCGGTGACCAGAGGGGTCACGAGGAGGGCTCGCGCACGTCCACCAGGGTGCCGTCGGCGTACGTCACGAGGTCCTCGGGAGCCATCGGGAACACGGTGTACGGCGTCCCGGCCGCGGCCCAGACGACGTCGTGCTCCAGCAGGGACCGGTCGGCGAGCACCCGGGTCCTGGTCCGGTGCCCGAAGGGCGGTACGCCACCGATGGCGTACCCGGTGGTCTCCCGTACGACGTCCACCTTGGCCCGGGTGACCTTGGCGGCGCCGAGCTCCTTGCGGACGAGTTCGAGGTCGACCCGGGAGGCCCCGTCCATGAGCACGAGCACGGGCACACCTCCCCCAAGCTCTCGGCTTCGCTCGAGCAGGGGGGACCCCCATGCCGCGAAGATCAGCGACTTGCAGATCTGGCTCAGCTCGCACCCGACCGCGGCGGCGGCCTCGGCGGCGGTACGGGTGGCGTCGGGGAAGCGGCGGACCTGGCTCACGAGGTCCCCGAGCCCGAGCTCCCGCAGGGCTTCGGCGAAACGGGGATGAGCTCCGGAGCTCCCGGCGTCCGTGGCGGCTGTCGTCGTCATGGGGAGCACCGTAATAGTCGGTGTAGGGCGCACGCGAGTGGTCCGGAGCGCGGGGGCGCGGCTCGCTGCCGGCCGAGGGGGACTACTCGGCGGGTACGCCGAGGGCGGGGAGGACCACGGCGTCGATGTACGAGGTGAGGAAGGCCGCCGTCGGGGGCCGGTCGTCGACGATCGCGCAGGTGACGAAGGCGCCGAGCATCATGTGCACCACGAACTCCAGCGCGGGGCAGTCCGCGCGGACCTCGCCCCGGTCGACGGCCCGCTGGAGCACGCGGCGCGAGTCCGCGATCTCCGGCTCGATGATCTGGCTCCGGAACTCGCTGTGGAGATCGGGATTGGCGTGCATCGCCGTGGCCAGGCCGCGCATCAGTGCGCCGTTCTGCTCCATCTCGGCGTCGTCCGCGCGCGCCATGATCGCGTGGAAGTCGCCGCGCAGTGAACCGGTGTCGACCTCGTCGAGGTTCTTCACCGGCTTGTTGTGGCGGAGCGCCTTGACGACCAGCTGGGCCTTGCCGCCCCACTGGCGGTAGAGGGTGGCCTTGCTGGACCGGGTGCGCGCGGCCACTGCGTCCATGGTGAGGGCGTCGTAGCCGACCTCGCGGAGCAGGTCGAGCACGGCCGTGTAGAGCTCGGCCTCACGCTCGGGGGTGATCCGGCTGCGACGCGCGGCGGCGACCTCGGCCATCCCTCTTGCCCTCCTGCTCCGAACGACACGGTTTCGTACGTCCCGAATGTAGCGCACTTCTTATAGAAACGAAACGGTTTCGTACATGCAAGGGTCACCACCCCGCTTCTGCCCTGAGTTGCCCGGGTATGCCCCCGGGCAAAGCATGAGGACGTGACCTATCTGCGTCTGCCGCACCTCCATGACGACCTGCTGTGCTTCGTGGCCGAGGACGACCTCTGGCTCGCCCCGCTCGACACCCCCGGCCGGGCCTGGCGGCTCACCGTCGACCGCACCAAGGCGGGTCATCCGCGTTTCTCGCCCGACGGCCGCCATCTCGCGTACACGAGCTGGCGCAGCCTGGTGCCCGAGGTCCACGTCGTCCCGGTGGACGGCGGGCCGGGCCGCCAGGTGAGCCACTGGGGCAGCGCCGACACCCGGGTCTGCGGCTGGACCCCGGACGGCGAGATCCTGGCCGTGGCCTCGCACGGCGAGCCCTTCTCCTACTTCACCTGGGCCTACAAAGTCACCCCGGGCGGCGACCCGGGCCGCAAACTGCCCTGGGGGCCGGTCTCCGACATCCAGGTCGCCGACGTGGACGGGGAGCGCAAGTCCCTCCTCCTAACCGGCACCCCGCCACACGAACCGGCCTCCTGGAAGCGCTACCGCGGCGGGGCGACGGGCCGGCTCTGGCTGCACGGCGAACGGCTGCTCGAAGGCATCGGGGGCCACCTGCACTCCCCCATGTTCGTCGGCGGCCGCATCGCGTTCCTCTCCGACCACGAGGGCGTCGCCAACCTCTACTCCTGCGCCTACGACGGCTCCGGGCTGCGCCGGCACACCGACCACGACGCCTTCTACGCCCGGCACGCCGCCAGCGACGGCACCCGGGTGGTGTACCAGTGCGGGGGCGACCTGTGGCTGGTCGACGACCTGTCCCCGGACTCCGAGCCGCGCCGGCTGGACGTACGGCTGAGCGGGCCGCGGGCCGGGCGGCGCCCCTACCAGGTGCCGGCGTCCCGGCATCTCGACGGGCTCTCCGTCGACGAGACCGGGCGGGCCAGTGCCGTCGTCGTGCGCGGCAGCCTGTATTGGCTGACCCACCGGGACGGCCCCGCCCGCACCCTCACCGACACGCCCGGCGTCCGGGTGCGGCTGCCGGAGATGCTCGGCGGCAGCGGGCGGGTGGCGTACGTGACGGACGCCGAGGGCGAGGACGCGATCGAGATCGCCTCCCTGCCCCGGGTCAGCGGCGACCGGGCGCCCCGGCGGCTGGCCCCGGGCCGGCTGGGCCGCGTGCACGAGCTGGTGTCGGACCCGGAGGGCGAGCGGCTGGCGGTCGCCTCGCACGACGGCCGGCTCCTCCTCGTGGACGTCACGGAGGACTCCGGCGGCGAGGTCACCGAGCTGATCCGGTCGGTCAACGGGCCCGTGCGCGACCTCGCGTTCTCCCCGGACGGAGCGTGGCTCACCTGGTCGCACCCGGGCATCGGGCGGTCCCTGCGGCAGATCAAGATGGCCCGGCTCACCGGGCCGGCGGACGGGGAGCGGCTGATCGTCGACGTCACGGGCGGCCGCTTCGAGGACGAGAACCCGGTCTTCACCAGCGACGGCCGTTACCTCGCCTTCCTGTCCTGGCGCGGCTTCGATCCCGTCTACGACGTGCACACCGGCGACCTGTCCTTCCCGCTGGGCTGCCGCCCGTACCTCGTGCCGCTGTCCTCGGCGACGCCCTCCCCGTTCGCGGTGAACCCCGAGGGCCGCCCGGCCGCCGGTGGCCTGGATCCGGTCGAGGACGACGGCGACGGCGACCACGGAGCCGCCGTGACCGTCGAGGCCGAGGGGCTGGAGAGCCGCGTCACGCCGTTCCCGGTGGCCGCCTCCAAGTACTCGGCGCTGCGCCCGGTCGCGGGCGGCGGGCTGGTGTGGCTGCGCTGGCCGATCTCCGGCGCCCTCGGCGAGACGTTCGCCAACCCGGACGACACCAGCGGCCGCCCGACCCTGGAGCACTTCGGCATCACCAAGGCCAGGAAGTCAGAACTCGCCCAGCACCTCGACTGGTTCGCGGTCAGCGGCGACGGCGGCCGGCTGGTGATCGTCGACGAGGGCGAGCTGCGCGCGGTCCCGGCCAACGAACCGGGCGACTCCGACTCGACGGTGTGGATCGACGCGCGGCGCATCCTGCACACCGTCGACCCGGCGGCGGAGTGGCGGCAGGCCTACGAGGAGGCCGGCCGGCTGATCCGGGCGTACTTCTGGGAACCGGGCATGTGCGGCATCGACTGGGACGGGGTGCTGGACCAGTACCGTCCGCTGGTCGAACGGGTCGCCTCCCCCGACGAGTTCGCCGACCTGCTGCGCGAGGCCCTCGGCGAACTGGGTACGTCCCACGCCTATGTCACCGCCGCCCGGCGCAACGAGGGCCCGCCCCACTACCAGCGCCGGCAGGGCCTGCTGGGCGCCAACTTCGTACGCAGGGACGGCGGCTGGACGGTCAAGCGGATCCTGCTCGGCGACTCCTCCGACTCCAAGGCCCGCTCCCCGCTGGCCGGCACGGGCATCCGGGAGGGCGCGGTCCTCACCCACGTGGACGGCCGCCCGGTGGACCCGGACACGGGCCCGTATCCCCTGCTGGCCGGCGCGGGCGGTACGACGGTGGAGCTGACCTTCGACCCGGCGGAGAACTCGGCGGGGGGCTCGGCGCAAGACTCGGCGGCAGTCCCGGCCGACGGCCCGGCGGCGGACTCGGCACAGAGCCCGGCGGCAGTCCCGGCCGACGGCCCGGCGGCGGACTCGGTGGCAGTCCCGGTGCACAGTGGGGCCCCGCCCCGCAGGGTCGCCGTCGTCCCGCTGGTCGACGAGCGCCCGCTGCGCTACCAGGACTGGGTGGCCAAACGCCGGGCGGTGGTGCGCGAGTTGAGCGGCGGACGCTGCGGCTATCTGCACATCCCGGACATGGGCGGTTCGGGCTGGGCGCAGTTCAACCGCGACCTGCGCATGGAGGTGTCCCGCCCCGCGCTGATCGTGGACGTGCGCGGCAACGCGGGCGGTCACATCAGCGAACTCGTCATCGAGACGCTGAGCCGGACCATCGTGGGCTGGGACCTGACCCGCGACGCCCAGCCGGTGTCGTACACCTCGAACGCGCCGCGGGGCCCGGTGGTGGCCCTGGCGGACGAGGCGACCTCCTCCGACGGCGACATGATCACCGCCGCGTTCAAGCTGCTGAAGCTCGGCCCGGTCGTGGGACAGCGCACCTGGGGCGGTGTGGTCGGCATGACCGGCCGTCACGAACTGGGTGACGGCACGGTGATCACGGTGCCGATGAACGCGGCCTGGTTCGACGCGTACGGCTGGTCGATCGAGAACAAGGGCGTCGCCCCAGACATCGACGTCCTGCGCACCCCGCTGGACTGGGCCGAGGGACGGCACGCCCAGCTGGCCGACGCGGTGGAGCTGGCGCTCGGACTGCTGGAGACCGACCCGCCGGCGACACCGCCGACCTACAGTGACGTACCGGACCGCTCCCGTCCGAAGCTACCGCCCAGGGCGTGAACGCCCGGGCGCCGCAAGGGGAAAGGGACACCCCGCTCAGGGGCGCCCCTTTCCTGCGGCACGCAACGTCAGGCGTCGTAGTCCTGGTCGAAGCGGTCCTCCTGGTCACGCTCACGCTCACGGTCGCGCTGCGGCTCCGAGCGCTCACGGTCGCGCTGCGGCCGCGAGGGGTCCATGTCCTCGTCGCGCCGGCGACCGCGGCCCTGCACCTGCTCGCGAGCCTGGTCCGCCTTCTGGCGAGCCTGGTTCTGCCACTGCTCGGACTTCTCCTGGAACTGGTCCTTCATACCCATGTGGGTTCACTCCCGTTGGGGGTGAGGGGATCTGGCTCGATCAGATTCACACGGGTCGTGACCCTGCGCATGTCGATCACTTACGGAGCGTAGTCCGCTGCTGTTCATCGGCCGCTCCACCGGCCCCGACAAGGCCCGTGCGCATGCCCGTCAGCCGGTCCGCGAACCGTCGCATCTCGCGCTGGCCCACCGTCCCGATGACCGCGGGCAGGTAGCCGCGCACGCCCTGCATCCCCCGCAGCCACCACTGCCCGTACACATGGCTCGACCTGCGCTCGATCCCCTCCACGAGCCGGTCCACGGCCGGCCCCAGCGGGTAGGTCTTGTTGGACGGCCACGGCAGCCGCTGCCTCAACTCCCGCATGACGTCGTCCTGATCGGCCCCGCGCACCATGTCGGTGTCGGTCCACGACAGATAGCCGACACCCACCTTCACGCCCCGGTGCCCGACCTCGGCCCGCAGGCTGTGCGCGTACGCCTCCACGCCCGACTTGGACGCGCAGTACGCGGTCATCATCGGCGCCGGGGTGATCGCCGCGAGGGAGGCGATCTGCAGCAGATAGCCCCGGCTCCGCGTCAGCAGCGGCAGGAAGGCCCGGGCGGTCACCGCCGAACCGATCAGGTTCACCTCGATCACCCGCCGCCAGGACTCCGGGTCGGAGTCCGCGAACGGCCCGCCGGTGGCGACACCGGCGTTGGCGACGACGATGTCGACCCGGCCGAAGCGCTCCTCGACCTCGCTCGCCACGCGGGCCATCGCCTCGTGGTCGGTGACGTCGGCGTGCCAGTGGTCACTGTCGCCGTGCAGCCGGCCGGAGACCTGCTTGAGCTCGTCCGGCTCCAGGCCGACCAGCGCCACCTTCACACCACGCGCCGACAGTTTGCGGGCCAGCAACTCCCCGACGCCGCGCGCCGCCCCGGTCACCACGGCGACCTTGCCCTCAAGGCTCACCCTGCTCATGCGCTCTCCTCGGTTACGACCTGGATGTGTGCGTGGACCTCGACGTGTGCGCGGACGAGTTCCCGGATGGTGCCGCTGACCAGATCGGGCGCCTCGATGGGCGTCATGTGGCCGATGCCGGGCAGTTCGACGGTCCCGGTGCAGTGCGGCAGCGCGGCGGCCAGGGCCCGGGCCTGCACCGGCGGCGTCAGCCGGTCCGCCGTACCGACGAGCACGGCCGTGGGCACGTCCAGCTCGCGCACACCGTGGTCGAGGTCGAGCAGATCCAGCACCTGCGACCAGGAGTGGCGGACCGTGCGGGGGCAGGCGTGCACGATCCGGGCACACGCCTCGATCATGTGCGGGGCCGAACCGGGGCCCATCGTCCCGTACTTGAGGATCCGGCGGGCCAACGGCGTGACCGGCCCGAGCGGGGCACGGGAGCCGAGGATCCGCCGGGTCAGCCACGTCCGCACCCGCCCCGGTCGCAGGGGGACGACGGTGGAGGCCGCGACCAGCTGCGAACTGCCCGTACTGCACAGCAGGACAGCGGCCGCGTGCGCCCGGAAGGCTGCTCTCCCGGAGGCCGCCATCACGGTCATCCCGCCCATGGAGTGCCCCGCGATCACGGCCTGTTCGCCGGGCGCGAGGGTGGCCTCGAGGACCGCTTCCAGGTCGTCGGCGAGCGCGTCGGAACTGCACGCGGGGCTCGCGGGGCTGCGGCCGTGGCCGCGCTGGTCGTAGGCGATGACCCGGTGGTCGGCGGCCAGATCACGCAGCTGCGCCGCCCAGAAGGCTGTGGAGCAGGTCCAGCCGTGGGCGAGGACGACGGCGGGGGCACCCTCGGGCCCGTGGATCTCGACGTGCAGCCGGGCCCCGTCGGCGGAGACGGCGGTCAGCTCGCGCGCCGGGGCGGGCGGGGCGTAGGGGCCGGAGTCGACGTGCAGGAGGCGGCTCACGCGTCCACCTCGGCCGTCCGCGCGGCGGGCCTGCCGGTCACGGGTGCCCGCAGCACCTCGTACTCCGCGAGGTCCACCCGCCGCGTCGCCCGCCGGAACTCCCCGGTGGTGCCGGGCCAGATGGTGGTGTTGCGGCCGCTCGCGTCGAGGTACCAGCTGGTGCAGCCGCCGGTGTTCCACACGGTGCGCTTCATGCGCTCCTGCACCCGGTCGTTCCAGGTGCGCACGGCGTCCGGGCGGGCGTCGAGGGCGACCCGGCCGCCCAGCACGTCGAGCTGGCGGACGTAGTCGGCGAGGTAGTTCAGCTGGGACTCGATCATGAGGATCATCGAGTTGTTCCCGAGGCCCGTGTTGGGCCCGATGACCGTCATCCAGTTGGGGAAACCGGCCGCCGAGGCGCCGCGCAGGGCCTCCATGCCGCCCTTCCAGGTCTCGGCGAGGGTCCGCCCGTCGGCGCCCACGACCCGGTCGGCGATCGGCATGTCGGTGACGTGGAAGCCGGTGCCGAAGACGATCGCGTCCACCTCGGCCTCGCTGCCGTCGGCGGCGACGAGGGTCGAGCCGCGGACCTCGCTCAGCCCGCTCGCGATCACGTCCACATTCGGCTGCGCGAGCGCCGGGTAGTAGTCGCTGGACAGCAGGATCCGCTTGCAGCCGATGCGGTAGTCCGGCGTGAGCTTCGCCCGCAGGGCCGGATCCTTGATGGACCGGGCCATGTTCCGCCGGGCCAGGTCCTCGACGAGCCCGAGCTGCTTCGGATGCTTGGTGAACGCCTGGACCTGCAACTCGCGAATCCCCCACAGCAGTCCGCGCCGCACCTGCGAGGTGAAGGGCAACCGCCGGTGCACCCACCGCTCGGCGTCGCTGATCGTCCGGTCCATGCGGGGCATCACCCAGGGCGCCGTGCGCTGGAACAGGGTGAGCCGCGAGACATCGGGCTGGATCGACGGCACGATCTGGGCGGCCGAGGCACCGGTCCCCACCATCGCGACGCGCTTGCCGCGCAAGTCGTAGTCGTGGTCCCAGCGGGCCGAGTGGAACACCTGGCCCGGGAAGGACTCCAGCCCGGGGATGTCCGGCACCTTCGGGTCGGACAGCGGCCCCGTCGCCGACACGACCAGGTCCGCCGAGAGGTTCCCGCTGCTGGTCTCGATGTCCCAGCACAGCCGCTCGCCGCTCCAGGTCATCCGCTTCACCTCCGAGTCGAAGCGGATGTGCGGCCGCAGCCGGAACACGTCCGTCACGTGCTCCAGGTAGGCGCGGATGTGCTCCTGCCCCGAGAAGGTGCGCGGCCAGTCGGGATTGGGTGCGAAGGAGAACGAGTAGAGGTGCGAGGGCACGTCACACCGGCATCCCGGGTAGCTGTTGTCCCGCCAGGTGCCGCCGACACTGCTCGCCCGCTCCAGGACGACGAAGTCGGTGACACCCTCGCGGCGCAGCCGCACGGCGGCCCCCAGCCCGCCGAACCCGGACCCGACCACCGCGACCCGCACATGCTCGCGCTCGCCCATGCCGACACCTCCACACACCACGAGAACCACGCCAGTGAACACTGGCGCAGTGGGAGCGTAGGGCAGCGGCGTACTGATGGGTAGGGGGCGGGGCAAGGAAGTTACCCGCAGTACGCCTTAAGGTGCCCAGGTGGCCGAGAAGCGTGAATACCGCATGGAAGAGCTGGCCCGCCTCGCCGGGATCACGGTGCGCACCCTGCGCTTCTACCGCGAACGCAAACTGATCCCGCCACCCCGCCGCGAGGGCCGCATCGCCTGGTACGACGACCAGCACCTGGCCCGGCTGCGCACGATCACGGCTTTGCTGGAGCGCGGCCACACCCTCAGCGGCATCGCGGAATTGGCGGAGGCCTTCGACCACGGCCGCGACGTCGGCGACCTGCTCGGCGTCGGCGGCCCCACCGAGGAGGAGCCCGTCCACCTCACCCCCGAGGAACTGGCCGACCACTTCGCCGGCGAGGCCACTCCGGAAAACCTCGCCGCCGCGATGGAACTCGGCTACCTCGGCACCGACGGCGAGGAGATCGTCCACATCAGCCGCCGCCTGCTGGACGTCTCATCGGCCCTGGTCCACGAGGGCATCCCCCTCGCGGAGGTCCTGCGCGCGGCCCAGCAGGTCCGCACCCACGCCGACGCCCTGGCCGACCTCTTCACCGACCTGGTCCTCCGCCACACCTCCGCCCAGGACCTCCCCCGCCTGCGCCCCCTGGCCCGCAGCGTGGTGGAGGCGGAACTTTCACTGGCGCTGGACCGGAGGATGCGAAAGCCCTAGCGGTCGTAGACCACGGTCACCGGCGCGTGGTCGGACCACCGCTCGGCGTGCGTGGCCGCCCGCTCCACGAACCCCTTGACCGCCCGCTCGGCCAGCCCCGTGGTGGCCACGTGGTAGTCGATCCTCCATCCGGTGTCGTTGTCGAAGGCCCGCCCCCGGTACGACCACCACGAGTACGGCCCATCGACGTCCGGGTGCAGGGCGCGTACGACGTCGACGTACCCGCCGTCGGCCGCGTCGAAGACCCGTCCCAGCCACTCCCGCTCCTCCGGCAGGAACCCGGAGCTCTTCTGGTTGCCGCGCCAGTTCTTCAGGTCGGCCTGCTGATGAGCGATGTTCCAGTCGCCGCAGACGAGCACCTCGCGCCCGTCGGCGGCGGCACGCTCCCGCAGCCCCTTCAGGTAGGCGAGGAACTCGCCCATGAAGCGTTCCTTCTCGTCCTGCCGCTCGGTGCCGACCTCGCCGGAGGGCAGGTAGAGGGACGCGACGGTGACCCCCGGCAGGTCGATCTCCACGTACCGCCCGCTGCCGTCGAACTCTTCCGAGCCGAACCCGACCTGGACCCGGTCGGGCTCGCGGCGGCTGTACAGGGACACCCCGGCCCGCCCCTTGGCGGCAGCCGGCGCGTGCACGACATGCCACCCCTCCGGCGCGCGGACGTGCCCGGGCAGCTGCTCCGGCTCGGCGCGCACCTCCTGCAGGCACAGCACATCGGCTTCGGTGCCGGCGAGCCACTCCACGAAGCCCTTCTTCGCGGCGGCACGCAGCCCGTTCACATTCACAGAGGTCACAGTGAGCACCCCGGCACGATACCGGCATGCTGGACGAGGTCCAGTTCCGGATCGAATACGGTAGCGGCCATGCACATACGCCGGGTCTCCTTCGACCATCCCGACGCCATGAAGCTGAACGATCAGGTCCAGGCCGAGTACGCCGTCCGCTACGGCGACGACGGCGATGCCACACCCATGGCCGCCGCGGACTTCGACCCGCCGAACGGCGTCTACCTGATCGCGTACGACGAGCACGGCACCCCCGTCGCCTCGGGCGGCTGGCGCACCCAGGACACCAACGGCGAGGGCAACCTCGACGGCGACGCCGAGCTCAAGCGCATGTACGTGGTCGACGGCATGCGCGGCCGGGGCCTGGCCCGGCGCATCCTGGCCGCCCTGGAGGAGGACGCCCGCGCGGTCGGCCGCATCCGCATGGTCCTGGAGACCGGCACCAAGCAGCCCGAGGCCATTGCCCTGTACACGTCCAGCGGCTACGAGCCGTGCTCCAAGTTCGGCTATTACCGCCACCACGAGGCGAGCCGCTGCTTCGCGAAGCGGCTGCGGCTCGTCGGCTGACGGGAGCTCAGAGGCCGCCCCCGTCGGCGCCCTTGTCACGCGTCGCGCGCTGCCGCCACCATTCGGTCACCGAGCCGGTCTCGCCCCGCCGGTGCGGCGGCACCAGCGCCTTCGGCCAGTTGAACCAGGCGATCGTCAGATGCAGCGCCATCCAGGGGAGTGAGCCTAGGGTGAAGATCGCAGCGACATGCACCAGTGCGAGCCCTGCTGCGCCCTCGGCAGCGGTGCCGGCGGCGACACCGACCGTGAGACAGACCGCCCAGGCGGCGAGGGCGACGATGCCGCGCTCGTGCCCGCGTACGACCGACGGGTTCAGCGAGTACCCGTACGAGATGTCGGGCGCCCGGTCGGAGCCGGTCCAGTGCAGCCACGCCGCCCGGACGAGGAACAGGTCCGTCCCTCCCGCGAGGACGGCGGCGACTGCGTCGGGAACGAGGTGTGCCACGGCACCTCCGCGGTGAGCGCGGGCTGGATGCCCCAGTGTCCGCGGTGAGATCGCGAAGGAGCTCCACGGCCGGGCCAAGCTTGGGCAACGATGTGGCACTGAACACACGTCAGAGCCCCGGTCGGTTTCCCGACCGGGGCTCTGAGCTGCGTGGACCTGAGGGGATTTGAACCCCTGGCCCCCTCGATGCGAACGAGGTGCGCTACCGGACTGCGCCACAGGCCCTTGCAACGAGTGAAACTTTAGCACCCCGATCGGCCTGCTTGGAAATCCGTTCCCGAGGGGCGGTCACCTGCGGCTTCGCGGCGCTACTCGTTCGCGGCCCGGGGCCGCTCCCCGTCCTCGTACTGGTCGAACAGCGGGGTGCGGCCGCGCTCCCGGGCCCGCCTGGCGGAGGCCGCCCTGGGGGTCTCCCCGCGCGAGCGCGTTCGAGCGTGGGGGAGTGCGTCGGTGCGTCCGTCGCCGTCGCCGGCGTCCTGGGCGGGCGGGTGCGGCTCGCCCGGGTGGTCGGCGGCGCCGGAGTCGTTGTCCGCGTCCGGGGTCACCGTGCTCGACCGGGCCGAACTCCACGTGTCGGGGGCGCCGAGGTCCACCTCGCTGGTGGCCCGCGGGGCGACCGGGGCCGTCACATAGGTCGGCAGCGGGACCGGCACCGGCTCCCAGCTGTCGCCGCCCTGTCCGGGCCGCCGCCGGCGCTCGCGCTGCTGGTCGACCCACTCCGCGTGATCGGTCTGCTCGACGAGGGCGCGCCGGTCCGCCGCGAGGGCCGAGAGGCCGGGGTCGGTCACCGACTCGGGTCCCCCCTCCGGTTCGTCGCTCTCCTCGTCGGCCAAGGCGCGCCGGCGGGGCTGACGCTGCCGCTCCCGCAGGCGCTGGGCCGCGGCCTCGGCCATCCGGCGGTCCATCTGGTAGGCGAAGCGGCGGCGTTCCTGGGAGCGCAGATAGGCGATGTAGACGCTGAGCATGACCGCGGGCACGCCGGGGGCCCACAGGAACGCGAGTCCTCCGACCGCGGCGACGATCGCGCCGAGGGTGAAGGCGAGGAACAGCATGGTGGTGGTGCGCCGGCGGCGCGCGAGGACCTTCGAGCGCCGGGCTCGTGCCGCGGCTGCCTGGTTCGCCTGCGCCGAGGCGCTGCGCCGGGCGGCGGGCACCCGCTCCCGGGGGCGCCCGGAGCGTGCCGCGTTCGGTGCGGGCGACTGCCGGGCCTGGGGTTCGGGGGCCGCCGGGCGGGCCGGCTGCTCGGGGGCGGGCGACGGGACGGGTGCCTGGGTCTGCGGACGCGTCTTGGACACGGCGAAGGCCCGGACGTCCACCGAGTCGGTGACGGCGTCCGGATCGTCGGCGCCCTGCTCCCCCTCGTCGGTGGAGCGCGCCCGCAGGTCCTTGGCGTACCGGCGCTCCATTCCCGCCCGTCCGGACAGCAGCCGGATGGCGGTGCTGAAGCGTTCCGTCGGACGGGCCTCGTTCAGCTCGTCCTGCCTACGGAGCCACATCGGCACCAAGTAGGCGGCCCAGGCCCCGACAATGACTGCGTAGATGAGGCCGCTGCTGCTCACGTCTCACACCGTAGAGGGGTTTGTGTGAGGCCATCTGCCAATTGAGCCGGTGTGTCGCACGATCTGGCTGATATTTCGAACTTTTTTTGTGACCGATGCGATCAGCAGACCGCTCAGGCCGGGAATTCATTGCCCTGAGACGGTCACCGACCGATCAATTTCGAACACTTATTCAATTTCCGGGGTGGTGCCGCATTCCCGGGTTGCTCTGCGACCGTGCCCGGTGCCAGCGCTTCAGCAAGCCGTCCGGCACCTCCTCCACCGTGAGGGCGAAGACGAGATGGTCGCGCCATGCTCCGTCGATGTGGAGATAGCGCGGCCGCAGCCCCTCCTCGCGGAATCCGAGTTTTTCCACGACCCGGCGGCTGGGCCCGTTCTCCGGGCGAATGCAGACTTCGATGCGGTGCAGTCCGACGCTGCGGAAACAGTGGTCAACGACGAGCGCCACCGACGTCGGCATCACCCCGCGGCCGGCCACCGACTCGTCCACCCAGTAACCGACGTGCCCCGAGCACATCGAGCCCCAGGTGATCCCGGCGACGGTCAACTGCCCGACGAGCCGCCCCTGGTACTCGATGACGAAGGGCAGCATCCGGCCCGCGTTCGCCTCCGACCTCAGATGGCGGACCATCTGGCGGAAGGTGGGGCGGTGCGCCATCGGCCCGCCCGGCGCGGGCGGCGGGATCGTCGCCTCCCAGGGGCGCAGCCAGTCGCGGTTGCGCTGGTTGACCTCGCGCCATGCCCGCTGGTCGCGCAGCTTTATCGGCCTGAGGACGATGTCGCCGTCCACCAGCTCCACGGGCCAGGATGGGCTGTTCAGCTCGCACCCCCACTGCCGGGTCTGGGGTGGTCGCCGCCCCGGAGCTGCTCGACGGCGTGGACGAGCAGCGGCTCCAGGACGGCGAGGCCGTCCTTCACGCCGCCGCTGGAGCCGGGCAGATTGACGATCAGCGTGCCGCCGGCCACTCCGGCCAGGCCCCGGGAGAGCGCCGCGGTCGGCACCTTCTGGCGGCCGTACGCCCGGATGGCCTCGGCGATGCCCGGCACCTCGTGGTCGATCACGCGGCGGGTCGCCTCGGGCGTGCGGTCGGTGGGCGAGATGCCCGTGCCGCCGGTGGTGACGATGACGTCGTAGCCGGCGTCGACACCGGCGCGCAGGGCGGCCTCCACCGGGTCGCCGTCGGGGACGACCTGCGGGCCGTCGACCTCGAAGCCGAAGCCCTTCAGGCCGTCGGCGACCATCGGGCCGCCCTTGTCCTCGTAGATCCCGGCGGCGGCCCGGTTCGAGGCCGTGACGACGAGAGCGCGATACGTCATGACCGGCTCCAGTCGCCCGACTTGCCGCCCGTCTTCTCCTCCACCCGTACGTCCGTGATGACCGCTCCCTTGTCGACCGCCTTGACCATGTCGATCACGGTGAGCGCGGCGACGGAGACCGCGGTGAGGGCCTCCATCTCGACACCCGTGCGGTCCGTCGTCTTCACGGTGGCGAGGATCTCCACGGCGTCGTCCGCGACCGACAGGTCCAGTTTCACACCGGACACCGACAACGGGTGACACAGCGGGATCAGGTCGGGGGTGCGTTTGGCGCCCATGATCCCGGCGATCCGCGCGGTCGCGAGGGCGTCGCCCTTCGGGACACCCTCGCCGCGCAGCAGCTCGATCACGCGGGGCGAGACGAGGACGCGTCCGCTGGCGCGGGCGGTGCGCGCGGTCACGTCCTTCTCCGACACGTCGACCATGCGGGCGGCGCCCGCCTCGTCGATGTGCGTCAGCCGGTCCGGCCCGAGGCCGGCCTGCGGGGGTGGGTCCTGCGTGCTCATGCTGTGTGGCGCTCCCGGTCCGGGCCCGTCGCGGTGCGGCGCACGGGCCTGTTGTGCGCGACACGGTACCCCCAACCAGCGGCTATCGGCCGAGCAGGACCACCTCGACCTCGGTGCCGGGTTCGACCGAGACGGTGTCCTCGGGGACGGCGATCAGGGCGTCCGCGTGGGCGAGGGCCGCGACCAGGTGGGACCCGGCGCCGCCGACCGGCGTGACCTTGCCGTCGGCGTACGTGCCGCGCAGGAACTGGCGGCGGCCCTTCGGGGAGGTCAGTGCCTTGCCGGCGGACAGGGTCGCCCGGGTCGTCGGACGGTGGACGTCCTTCAGCCCCATGAGGGTGCGGATAGCGGGGCGGACGAACAGTTCGAAGGAGACGTACGACGACACCGGGTTGCCGGGCAGGGCCAGCAGCGGGGTGTGGTCGGGGCCGATGGAGCCGAAGCCCTGGGGCTTGCCGGGCTGCATGGCGAGCTTGCGGAACTCGACGCCGCTGCCGGGCTCGTCCTCGTCGCCGACGTGGGACAGGGCCTCCTTGACCACGTCGTACGCGCCGACACTCACACCTCCGGTGGTCACCACCAGGTCGGCGCGGACCAGCTGGTCCTCGATGGTGGAGCGCAGGGTCTCGGCGTCGTCGGCGACGGCTCCCACCCGGTAGGCGATGGCGCCGGCGTCGCGGGCGGCGGCGGTGAGAGCGAAGCTGTTGGAGTCGTAGATCTGACCGGTGCCCAGTTCCGTGTCCGGCTGGACGAGTTCGCTGCCGGTGGAGAGCACCACCACGCGCGGGCGCGGTCGTACCCGGACGGTGCCGCGGCCGATCGCGGCGAGCAGGGAGATCTGGGGCGGGCCGAGGACGGTGCCGGCCTCCAGGGCGCGGTCGCCGGCCTTCACGTCGCTGCCCTTGGCGCGCACGTGCGCGCGTGCCTCGGCCGGACGGTACACGTGCACGTGCCCGGTGGCGCCCTCGGGGCCGAGGCTGCGGGCGCGCATGCCGCGCACCGGGCCCTCGCCGAGACCGCCGTCGGTCCACTCGACGGGCACGACCGTCTCGGCGCCGGGCGGCAGCGGGGCGCCGGTCATGATGCGGGCGGCCTGGCCGGGGCCCACGCGGAGCAGTTCGGCCTGGCCCGCGGCGACGTCCCCGACGACCTCCAGGGCCGCCGGGAACTCCTCGCTCGCGCCCGCGACGTCCGCGACCCGTACCGCGTAGCCGTCCATCGAGCTGTTGTCGAAGGGCGGCAGGGACACCGGCACCGTGATGTCCTCGACGAGGACGCAGCCCTGGGCGTCGAGCAGATGCAGCTCGATGGGTTCCAGGGGCCGGACGGTGGCGAGGATGTCCTCCAGGTGCTCGTCCACCGACCACAGGTGGTCGGGGCCGAAGTGGTCCTGGCCGGTGACGTGGGGCGCGGCGCTGCTCAACGTGCTACATCTCCTCGGCTACGTAACTGCGAAGCCAGGTCCGGAAGTCCGGGCCCAGGTCTTCACGTTCGCATGCGAGTCGGACAATGGCACGCAGGTAGTCGCCGCGGTCGCCGGTGTCATAGCGGCGGCCCTTGAAGACGACGCCGTGCACGGGGCCGCCGATCTTCTCGTCCTCGGCGAGCTGCTGGAGGGCGTCGGTGAGCTGGATCTCGCCGCCGCGGCCGGGCTCGGTCCGGCGCAGTATGTCGAAGACGTGCGGGTCGAGGACGTAGCGGCCGATGACGGCGTAGTTGGACGGGGCGTCGGCCGGGTCGGGCTTCTCGACGAGGCCGCTGACCCGGACGACGTCGCTGTCCTCGG
>NZ_JBEOXI010000054.1:0-40879 GCF_040296465.1 Streptomyces sp. NPDC002130 | reverse complement strand
TGTCGGAGGCGGTGCTGGAGCAGGTGCCCGCCGCCGGGAAGGCCGGGCTGGTCGTCCTCACCGAGGCAGGGCTCGCGTGCACACCCGAGCGGGCGTGCACGCCACCGCGTTCGTATGCGGGGCCGGTTCAGCCGCAGCTGCCCGAGATCCACCGGTGGGAGCGGACCTTGTACGTACCGGCCAGGTTGCCGCCGTGCTGCTGGCGGGTGCAGCCGACGCGGTTGGAGTAGTCGGCGCCCCGGTAGTACGCGACGCCGCTGGAGCTGCTGGTGCCGGCGTTCCACACCGACTTCACGTTGGTCGTGGCGGCCCAGGAACAGCGGACGGCACCGCTCTGCCAGTCGGGGTCGGCCACGTCCCACGAGCACTTGCTGCCGGTGAAGTTGGCGCCGGTCCAGAAACAGACGTGCCCGGACGCGCAGTCCACCGCGGCGGGCGCGGCCGGGGCCGCCGATGCGGAGCTGGGCACGGCCAGGGCGGTGACGGCCGCGGCGCTGACGGCGAGAACCGCGAGCAGCGGGTTCCTACGGGTGTGCCGGAGTGCGGAAAGGCGCATGAGCCTGGTCTCCTCGAAGCCTGGGGGGACGGTGGTGCGGACGGCCCGACGCTGGCAAGGCGAGACCGGGCCCGGCAAGGACGGCCGGGCCGGTTGGGATGCCGGGACGGCGTCCCACCGCCCGCCTGGCGCGTTCCCGAACCGTTGGGACGGCCATGGGACGCCTTTGGTGGCACAGTGTCGGCACGAGACGCCCGACCAGCGTCCGCTGGGGATTCCGAGGGGGGAGAGGCGTTGTCCGCATGCCCTGAAACGGAGCGGTTCGCCGCGCTGTTGCGTTCGCTCAAGAGCCGGTCCGGGCTGAGCTACGAGGCCCTCGCCAGGAAGTCCGGGCTGTCCGGTTCGTCGTTGCACCGGTACTGCCGGGGCACCTCGGTGCCGCAGGACTACGGAAGCGTCCACCGGCTGGCCACGGTGTGCGGCGCCACCCCGGACGAACTGCGCACCCTGCACCGCCTGTGGGCCCTGGCGGACGCGGCGCGGGCCGCCGCGGACGCCCCGGCATCAGCCCCCGGCCGGCCCGGCGCCTCGGCCCCGGACCAACCCGACCCATCGGCCCCGGACCAACCCGGCGCCTCGGCCCCGGACCAACCCGATGCCTCGAACCCCGCTCTCCACCGGGCCGACGCTCCGTCCCCGGCCCCCGACCAGACGGACGCCCCGCCCCCGGCCCCCGACCGGAACGGTGAGCCGGACACCGAGCCGGGCCCGGGGCCCGCCGGACGGCCACGCCGGCGCCGGCTGCGCACCTCCGTCGTCACCGCCGTGATCGTCGCCGCCGTCAGCGTCTCCGCCTGGGCCCTGACGAACGGCCGGTCGTCCTCCGGCGGCGAACGCGGCACCGGCGAGGACCGGCCGTTGTTCTCGGCCGGCTGCCCGCCGGTGATCGCGATGGGCGAGCACGACGAGTGCGTGCGGGAGGTGCAGCGTCTGCTGCACGCCAAGGGTGCGGACATCGGTGTGGACGGGGACTTCGGGCCGCAGACCCTGCGCCGGGTCACGGCGTTCCAGGTGCTCGCCGGGCTGCAGCCCAACGGAGTCGTCGGGGAACCCACCAAGAAGGCGCTCTACACCTCTGACGTGCGGATGAGCGTGTGGCCCCCGGAAAAGGTGCGCGAGCGGGTCCGCGAGGTGTTCCCCGAGACGCCCGACAAGGCGGTGGCGATCGCCGACTGTCAGTCCTTCCTCGACCCGCTGCACATCCTCCCCAACACCAACGGCACCCGGAACTGGGGTCTGTTCCAGATCTCCGACACCCGCCTGCGTGACCTGGGCGGCTCGCCACGCGAGGCCCTGGACCCGGAATGGAACATCCAGGCGGCCCGGAAACTGTGGAGCCGGGACCACGACTTCGGCGACTGGCCCCACTGTGAACGCGCCGCCGACGCCCCCCACACCCCGGCACCCCGGCATTCGTCCACGACGGCACGGCCACCGCGCTGAACCGGCTCAGGCCGTGGAGCCGCCGTCCACCACCAGGTCGGTGCCCACGACCGACGCCGCGTCGTCCGAGGCCAGGTACAGCACGGCGGCTGCGATCTCCTCGACCGTGGAGACGCGGCCGACCGGTACCGCGGTCCGCATGCGCTCCGCGCGGTCGGCCTCCGTCTCGCCCGGCTTGAGGGACATGGAGGTGGCGCCGGCGCCGGGTGAGACGGCGTTGATGCGGACGCCGTCGGCGATGTGGTCCAGGGCGGCGCCGCGCGTGAGGACCGACACGGCCGCCTTCGTGGTGCCGTACGCGGTCATGCCGGGGATGCGGCCGTGAACGCCGATGCGGGAGGCGATGTTGACGATGGCGCCGCCACCCGGCTGGGTGCGCATCTGGCGCACCCCGGCCTGGAGGGCGAGCAGCACACCGGTGACGTTGATGTCGAGCATCCGACGCCAGGCGTCCTCGGAGACGTCCGCGGCAGGCTGCCCGCCGGCCTCCAGGACTCCCGCGTTGTTCACCGCGACATCGAGCGATCCAAAGCGGTCCACGGCGGCGTCGACCAAGTCCCGCAGGTCGGCGGCCCGGGTGACGTCGGCGGTGACGGCCAGGGCCTTGCCGCCCGTCTCCTCGATCAGCGTCACGGTCTCGTCGAGCGGTTCCCTGCGCCGTCCCGCGACGACGACGTGCGCGCCCTCCGCCGCGAACGCGAGGGCGGTGGCCCGTCCGATGCCGGAGCCCGCGCCGGTGACGAGGGCCGTCCTGCCGGTGAAGCGGTTCGTCATGATCTCTCCTGATGAGTTTCTTGACTGATCGGTTCAGTATTCGGGCATGAAAAAGGGGCACCCTCTCGGGGTGCCCGTTTCAGTCCAGCAGGGCCAGAGCCTGCTCCGCGGCGTCCCGCACCCGGGCCGGGTCCGCCGACGCCTTGCCGACGACCCGCAGTCCCTGCATCAGAACCAGCAGCATGCGGGCCAGGGCGCGCGGGTCGCGGTCCTGGTCCAGTTCACCCTGGGCCTGCGCGCGGACCAGGGCCGACCGCAGCAGGGTCTCCAGCTGGTCCCAGCTGTGCTCCACGCGGCGGCACGCGGCGCTGTCGTGCGGCGCAAGTTCGGCGGCCGTGTTGACGACGAAACAGCCGGTCAGCCGCCGGTCTTCGGCCGTGGACTCGGCGGCGAAGCGGCGCACCACCGCCCGTACGGCGGGCAGCGCCGGCCCCGGCAGTGACAGCTCGCTCAGCAGCTGCGGGTCGCACGACTGCTGATAGCGGTCCAGCGCCTTCAGATACAGCTCGTGCTTGCTGCCGAAGGTCGCGTAGATGCTGGCGCGCCCCACGCCGAGGTGCGCGACGAGGTCAGACATCGACGTCGCCTCGTAGCCGCGCCGCCAGAACAACTCGAGAGCTGCCTGGAGCGCGGCGTCCGGATCGAACTCCTTGGTCCTGGCCACGTACCGCAGCCTAGGCTTATCGAGAACGATCAGTCAATAAAGGTTCTACGAGGTCCGCACCTTGTACGCCGTCACCCGGACCGACTCGTCGTCCAGGCACTGGCCGGACGTCAGGTCGAAGCGCTGCTTCAGCAGGGGCGAGGCGACGAAGGGGCGGCCCTGGTGGGTGCCGGTGAGGCCCCGGGAGAGGACGGCCGCGCCGGTGAAGGGGTCGCGGTTGTCGATGGCGAACAGCTCACCGGAGCGGTCGCGGAAGACCGCGGCCTGCCGGCCGTCCGGCAGCAGTGCGGCCACCCCGCGGCCCGGGAGCAGCGCGCGCAGGTCGCACACCTTGAACCAGTCGTCGTCCAGGGCGATTTCGATCGTGAGGTCGGTGGTCTCGGGTGCCAGGGTCATCGCTGGGCGCTTCCTTCCAGTACGTCAGCGGCGGGTCGCATGCCGATGGACAGCAGCGGCAGGTCGGGCTTCATCTGGTCGCGCTCGGGCACGAAGGCGACGACGGGGTCCGGGGTGTCCGGGGCGTTCACGAAGGACACGAACCGGGCGAGCTTCTCGGGGTCGTTGATGGTCTCGGCCCACTCGTCGCGGTAGTGCGCGACATGCGCCCGCATCAGCTGCTCCAGCTCGTCGCAGATGCCGAGTGAGTCGTGGACGACGACGTCCCGCACGTGGTCGAGGCCGCCGGGGATCCGCTCCAGCCAGGTCGACGTGCGCTCCAGGCGGTCGGCCGTACGGATGTAGAACATCAGGAACCGGTCGATCAGCCGGACCAGTTCGGCGTCCGACAGGTCCTGGGCCAGCAGGTCCGCGTGGCGGGGCGTGGCGCCGCCGTTGCCGCCGACGTACAGGTTCCAGCCGTTGGCCGTGGCGATCACGCCGAAGTCCTTCGACTGGGCCTCCGCGCACTCGCGCTGGCAGCCGGAGACCGCCGACTTGAGC
Organism: Streptomyces sp. NPDC002130; assembly: GCF_040296465.1. Lineage (NCBI taxonomy): Bacteria > Bacillati > Actinomycetota > Actinomycetes > Kitasatosporales > Streptomycetaceae > Streptomyces > Streptomyces sp. NPDC002130. The sequence goes on along the minus strand of NZ_JBEOXI010000054.1, from coordinate 36,503 downwards.
TTGTGGGGGGACCGGAGCCCCCGGTAGCGCAGCTCCAGGTCGATCGCCATCTTCACGGAGTCCTGGACGCCGTAGCGGCACCAGGTCTGGCCGACGCAGGACTTCACCGTGCGCAGCGACTTGCCGTAGGCGTGGCCGGACTCGAAGCCGGCGTCCACCAGCCGGGCCCAGATCAAGGGCAGCTGCTCGACGCGGGCGCCGAACATGTCGATCCGCTGACCACCGGTGATCTTCGTGTAGAGGCCGAAGTCGCGGGCGATCTCGCCGATCACGATCAGCTTCTCCGGGGCGATCTCGCCGCCGGGGATCCGCGGCACGACCGAGTACGAGCCGTTCTTCTGCAGGTTGGCCAGGAAGTGGTCGTTGGTGTCCTGCAGGGCCGCCTGCTCGCCGTCCAGGACGTAGCCGCTCGCGCCGATCGCCGGAGCGAGGGAGGCGATGATCGAACCGACGGCCGGCTTGCACACCTCGCAGCCGTCACCGCCCCGGGCCTCCTCGCGGCCGTGCCGGTCCAGCAGGTCCTGGTAGCTGTTGATGCGCAGGGCGAGGACGATCTCGTAGAGCTCCTCGCGGGTCTGCGCGAAGCAGCCGCACAGGCCCTTGTCGACCTCGACGCCGCTCGCCTCCAGCTCGGCGTTGACGAGCTGGCCGAGGACCTTCACGCAGGAGCCGCAGCCGGTGCCCGCCTTGGTGCACTTCTTCACCTCGGGCACGGTCGTGCACTGGTGGTCGGTGACCGCGCCGCGGATCGTGCCCTTGGAGACGTTGTGGCAGGAGCAGACGATCGCGTCGTCCGGCAGCGCCGACGGGCCGAGCTGGACGGGCTCCCCGGCACCGGCCGGCAGCACGAGCGACTCGGGCGAGACCGGCGGGACCGAACCGGTGAAGGCCTTCAGCGTGCCGTACGCCTCCGCGTCGCCGACCAGGATGCCGCCGAGCAGCGTGCCGTCGCGGCCGATGACCAGCTTCTTGTACAGGCCGGCGCGGGAGTCGGAGTAGACGACGTCCAGGCAGTCCTCGGCGGTGCCGTGCGCGTCGCCGAAGGACGCCACGTCCACGCCGAGCAGCTTCAGCTTGGTGGAGAGGTCCGCGCCGGTGAAGGACGCCTCGTCCGAGGCGATCGTGGCCGCCGCCGTCTCGGCCTGCTCATAACCCGGGGCCACCAGGCCGTACACCCGGCCGTCCGAGGCCAGCGCGCACTCGCCGATCGCGAAGACGTGCGGGTCGGCGACCGTACGGCACTGCTCGTCGACCGTGATGCCGCCGCGCTCGCCGACCGTCAGTCCGCAGTCGCGGGCCAGCTGGTCGCGCGGGCGCACACCGGCGGAGAAGACCACCATGTCGGTGGCCAGTTCAGAGCCGTCGGAGAGCTTCATGCCGGTGACGGCACCCTCGGAGTCGACCAGGATCTCCTGCGTGCCCACGCCCGTGTGGACGCTCAGGCCCATCTCCTCGATGGTGCGCAGCAGCGCGGCACCGCCGCCGTCGTCCACCTGGACGGGCATCAGCCGGGGCGCGAACTCCACGATGTGGGAGGTGAGTCCGAGGCCCTTCAGCGCACCGGCCGCTTCCAGTCCGAGCAGGCCACCGCCGACCACCGCGCCGACCGTCGCCTTGGACTTGGCGTACTCCTCGATCGCGAGCAGGTCCTCGATCGTGCGGTAGACGAAACAGCCCTCGGCGTCCTTGTTGGGGACCGGCGGGACGAAGGGGAAGGAGCCGGTGGCGAGGACGAGGGTGTCGTAGTCGAAGACCTGGCCCGAGCGGGCCGTGACCTTCTTCGCCTCACGGTCGACGGTCTCGGCCGGGTCGCCGACGTACAGCTCGATGCCGTGCGTGGTGATGAACTCCATGTCGGTCATGGAGAGGTCCTCGGGCGTCTTCCCGGAGAAGTACGAGGTGAGAGCGACGCGGTCGTAGGCCGGACGCGGCTCCTCGCAGAGTACGACCACGCGGTGCGTGGCGGTCAGGCCGCGCTCGGCGAGCGCTTCGAGGAAGCGCTGGCCGACCATGCCGTGGCCGACGAGCACGATCGTGGGGGTCGCCCCGGGGGTGGCCGTCATCAGGAGCCTCCATCGTTGGTGAGCAGGTGGAGCAGGGGGCCGCCGTCGGAGGGGAGCGGCTCTGCTCCCTCCCAGGCGCGGGCGAGCGCGCCGACGGTGCCGAGTTCGCCGACGAGGACCCCGCCGACCAGGCGGTCGTCGCGGACGACGACCTTGCGGTAGGTGCCGCGGGTGGCGTCGGCGAGCTGGACGACGTCGTCGCCCGGGAGCGCCTCGGTCTCGCCGAACGCGGCGAGGTCGAAGGGGCTGTCGTGCCCCGTGAGGGTGAGCCGGGTCAGCGAGCGCGTGCCGGTGTACCGGGCGTTCGTGTCCCCGGCCAGCAACTCCGCGAGAGTGTCGGCCTGTTCGAGCGCCGGAGTGGCGAGTCCGTAGAGCACGTCGGCATGCTGGGCGCAGTCGCCGACGGCGTGGATGTACGGGTCGGAGGTGCGCAGCTCGTCGTCGACGACGACGCCCTTGCGGACGTCGAGTCCGGCGGCCTGCGCGAGACCGACCCGGGGGTGGACACCGCAGGCGACGACCACCAGGTCCGCGTCGAGCGCGTATCCGTCGGCCATCTCCACCGAGCGCACCGCGCCGCCGACGCAGCGCACGTCCCGCACACGGCACTCGGTGTGCACCTCGACGCCCAGGTCGGTCAGGTGCCGCTTGACGAGCTTCGAGGCGGCCGGGTCGAGCTGGCGTTCCATCAGTCGCTCGGACTGCTGGGCGAGCACGACCTGGGCGCCGCGCAGGGCGAGTGCCCGGGCCGCCGACACGCCGAGGAGACCGCCGCCGACGACGACGGCCCGTGCGCCCGGCCGGACCGCCTTCGACAGCCCCAGGCAGTCGTCCATGGTCCGGAAGGCGTGCACGCCCTCGGGCAGTTCGTGGTTCTCGGTGAACAGCCCCCGCAGCGGCGGCAGTACGGGGTTCGAGCCGGTCGCGAGAACGAGCCGGTCGTATGCGATCACCGTCCCGTCCGCGCAGGCGACGGTACGCTGCGCGCGGTCGACACCGACGACCCGGCCGCGCACGATACGGGCCGGGGCCGGCAGGGCGATCACCTCGGGGCTGTACCGTCCGGCCAGCACCTCGGCGAGCAGGACCCGGTTGTAGGGCCGGTGTTCCTCCTCGCCGATCAGCAGCGCGGGCGTGCCGAGCTCACCGAGCCGCCGGGCGAGCCGTACGCCCGCGAGGCCGGTGCCGATCACCACCACACGCTCATTCGAGGTCATGCACTCGAGCGTGCGGTGCCGGTGTTACCCGGCAGCATCACCTCTGTTTCCCGCGGGGAACGCTGCCCTCAGCGGGCGGCGCCGGCGGGTGTGAGGGTTCCTGAACTGCGACGACGGCCGACTGTGAGGGCGGTCGCACCGGGCTGCCACCCCCCTCGCATAGGCTCGCGATCATGCCCGACATATCGCTGACCATGATCGTCCTGCTCTGCGTCGCGGCCCTCGCCGCCGGGTGGATCGACGCCGTGGTCGGTGGGGGCGGCCTCCTGCTGTTGCCCGTGCTGCTGCTCGGACTGCCGGCGAACACACCCGCCGCACACGCGCTGGGCACCAACAAGGCCGTCGCCATCGTCGGCACCACGGGCGCGGCGGTGACGTACGCCCGCAAGGCCCCGGTGGACGTGCGCACCGCCGTCCGCATCGGACTGGCCGCCCTCGCCGGGTCCTCGGCCGGGGCCTTCTTCGCGGCGGGGATGAGCACCGACGTCCTCAAGCCGGTGATCATGGTGGTCCTGCTCGGGGTCGCCGCCTTCGTGATTTTGCGGCCCGCCTTCGGTACGGCCCCCGCGACCGGTCCGGCCGGCCGCCGCCGCATCCTCGCCGCGATCGGCCTCGCGGGCCTCGGCATCGGCTTCTACGACGGTCTGATCGGCCCCGGCACCGGCACCTTCCTGGTCCTCGCGCTCACCGCGATCCTCCACCTCGACCTCGTCACGGCCTCCGCCACCGCGAAGATCGTCAACTGCTGCACCAACGCGGGGGCGCTGGCCACCTTCGCCTGGCAGGGCGCCGTGCTGTGGCAACTGGCCGCCCTGATGGCCGTCTTCAACCTGGCGGGCGGCACCCTCGGCGCCCACACCGCCCTGAAGCAGGGCAGCGGCTTCGTCCGCATCGTGCTGCTGACGGTCGTCTTCGCCCTGGTGGCGAACCTGGCGTACGAGCAGTGGATCGCCTAGCGCCCTCGCAGGTCCAGCAGCTCGACGATCCCCGTCCCGTCCTCCTCCCCGTGCCCCTGCGCGAGCCTGCGCTCCATGAGCTCCATGTACGGCGTCAGCAGCTCCGGGCCGACCCGTTGTTCCCCGGCCGTGCGCAGCAGGGTGGCGTTGCCCGCCACCTGCATCGCCAGGTTGGAGACGACGCCCTTGGTGTAGTCGCCCGTCTGCAGCTGCTCGGCGGTCTGGTGCGCGGCCGGGGCCATCGCGGTCAGCCAGTCCACGAGCAGCGGGGCGAAGTCCTTCGGCGCGATGTCCTCCGGGCGGATCAGCGCGAAGGCGTGGGCGATGCCCGCGAACATGCCGCTCATCGCGCTCAGCAGCGCCACGTCGTACAGCGCGGCGAAGCCCGGGTCGGCCCCCACGTAACGGGTGCCGGCCGGGACGGCGAGCGTGTCGCGGTGCTCCTCGAACAGCTCGGGGGAGCCGCTGTAGAAGACGTAGCCGCCGGAGCCCGGGGCGCCGATCATCGGCGGGACGGCCATGATCCCGGCGTCCAGGAACCGGGCGCCGCGTGCTTCGGCCCAGGCGGCGCGCGCCCGGCCGTCCCCCGGGGTGCCGGTCGTCAGGTTCACCAAGTCCCGCCCGGTGAGGTCGGTGTCGTCGAGGGCCTCGCCCACAGAGGCGTCGTCCAGCAGACAAACGATCACCAGGCGGTTCGCGGCCACGGCCTCGGCGGCGCTCCGGGCGACGGTGGCGCCCTCGGCGGCGAGGGCCTCCGCACGGGCGGCGGTGCGGTTCCAGACGGTCACCTCGTGCCCGGCGGCGAGCCAGGCCCGGGCGAGGGCGGTGCCCATGGCCCCGGTGCCGAGAAGAGTGAGAGGGGTACGGGAATCAACTGCGGTGTCGGTCATGGCGTTTAGGCTCGTCGCAGGGAACGTGCCTGCTCAAGTACGTACTTCGAAGTGGGTGGTTACCCCGGGGGAAGAGTCCAGGCAGCGAACGGGGAGGAGACCGGGCATGGGGACGACGGGACGGCGGCCGGGTGCGTACATCTGCGGGATCGACGCGGCGATGGATGTGATCGGCGGCAAGTGGAAGGTGCTGATCCTCTGGGCGCTGAGCGAGCGGGCGTGCCGCTTCGGGGAACTGCGCCGCCAACTGCCCGGTGTCACCGAGAAGGTGCTCGCCTCGCACCTGCGGGAGATGGAGGCCGACGGGCTGGTGCACCGCGAGGCGTACGACGAGGTGCCGCCGCGGGTGGAGTACTCGCTGACGGCCCGGGGCGTGTCCCTGAACGAGGCGCTGGAACCACTGGGTGCCTGGGGCAGGGCCAACGTCCTGGAAGCGTCACCGGCTGCCGGTCAGGTGCGCGAAGACGACGACGTTCCCCTGGTACCCGGTGCCGCGTGACCAGCCGCCGCCGCAGGTGATGACCCGCAGTTCGGGGCGTCGGGCGGCACCGTAGACCTTCTCGTCGGGGAAGTCCTTCGCGGCGTACACCTCGACGGCGTCCACGGTGAACACCGCGACGCCGCCGTCCCGCCGGTCCACCTCGACCGTACTGCCCCTGGTCAGGGCGCCGAGGTCGTAGAAGACGGCGGGACCGTCGGCGTTGTCGACATGTCCGGCGACGATCGCGGTGCCCCGCTCACCGGGGGTGGCACCGGCCTCGTACCAGCCGGCGAGGTTCTTCTCCGCCGCGGGCGGCACGTCGAGGCTGCCGGTCTTCGTCAGGCCGAGCCCGGTCAGCGGCGCGTCGACGCGAAGGGCGGGGATGCGGATCCGGTCGGGCGGCGAGGGCGGTAGCGCGGGCACGGCCGCCCGCTCACCGGCCCCGCCGTCCAGCCCGGCCCGGGCCTGCGCGGCGGACGGCTGCGGCGGGGCGTGTGTCTCGGCGCCGTCGCGCAGCAGCCACACCCCTGAGCACAGGGCGAACACCGTGACGGCCGCCATGGCCGCGTTCGCGGGATTGCGGACGCCGCTGCCGAACCCGGGGACCCTGCGCATACCCACCCTTTTCTGAGCTCCGGCCCCGTACCCCCCTCCGGGCCGCGAGGGGCGTCGGACCCGGAGGGGGAGGGGACATGCGGTACCGGCGACGGACAGCGGAGGGTGTCCGTCAGATCCCGTCGCCTCTCGCCCGGCGATGCAGGAGCCAGGTACCGCCCGCGGCGGCGACGGCGAGAGCCGCCACACCGGCCGCGGTCTGCACGGGATCGGGGCCCAGGGCGCCGCCGACCCCCGTCTTGACACTCCCCCGGGGATGCACCTGCCCGCGCACCGGCGTCAGCGTGACCACCACGTCCCCGGTGATCCGCCGGCCGCTGCCGCCGCAGATCGCGGTGATCTCGTACGTGCCCGGCTGCGCACTCGGCGGCACCCTGAACCGCCCGGTCGCGTCCCGCCCGTGCGCGTCCGGCGCCAGGCCGATGGAACCCGCCCCGACCGCACCGGCGTCACCCGTCGCCGAGCCGCCGTCGCCGCAGGCCGCCGTGCGCACCGTGACCTGCCCCCCCGGCACGACCGAGGCCGGGGACACCTCCAGGCCGCCGGCGGACGCGCCGTGGGCGGGGGCGCAGGCGAGGGCCGCGGCGGCGACGGCGAACGCGGTGGCGGTCAGCGGCCGGGCGGTACGTCGCATCGGTGCTCCCTCGAGCGGTTCGGTCGTGCGCATGCCCTTCGAGGTAACGGGCAGCGGGACGACCGCGCTTGCTGAGGGAGCGTCAGAATTGGGGTGAATGGGTGTCAGGGAGTGGTGAACCGGCTGCTTGTCACGGCCGTTTCGGCAGGTCACGGGCGTTCGGCGGGCGGGGTGCGGAAAAGCCCGGGGGTGCGCGTGTGAACGGGTGACCCGGGTGTACGCGCCGCTGCTTGACCTCAAGGATGGTTGAGGTACGAGGCTGGGTCGCATGAATCCCACCGTCACCGACTCAGCCGCTGCCGCGACCGACCCGCTCCGCCTGACCCTCGTCGTGGGCAGCAACCGGCACGGCCGCTTCGGCCCCGTCGTCGCCGACTGGCTCCTCGCCCGCATCCGGGACCGGGAGGACCTGGTCGCCGAGGTCGTGGACGTCGCCGAGGCCGCGCTGCCCATGTCCCTCGAACCGACCCCGGAGGCGACCGCCGTGCTGTCCGGCGTCACCCCGAAGCTGGCCCGCGCGGACGCCTTCGTGGTCCTCACCCCCGAGTACAACCACTCCTTCCCGGCGGGCCTGAAGAACCTCGTCGACTGGCACTTCACCGAGTGGCAGGCCAAGCCCGTCGGGCTCGTCTCCTACGGTGGTCTGTCCGGCGGTCTGCGCGCCGCGGAGCACCTGCGTCAGGTCTTCGCGGAGCTGCACGCCGTGACGGTCCGCGACACCGTCTCCTTCCACAACGCCGGTGCCGCCTTCGACGACCGGGGCGCCCTGCGCGACCCGTCCGGCCCGGACGCGGCGGCGAAGACCATGCTGGACCAACTGGTGTGGTGGGGCCGTGCGTTGCGGGAGGCCCGGGGGAGGTGGCCGTACGGGGACTGAGCCCGCCTCGGACGCACACGCCCCTCACGCCGCCGCCTCTCTCACGCCGCCGTGCCCCTGACGCCGAGCCTCTGACACCGCGGCCCGTCACACCCGCGCCCGCCAGTCCCCGCCCGCGATCGCCCGCCCCCGGGTCCGCAGCCGCGCGGCGACGGCGGGCGCGGCCACGTAGACCCAGGCCCGGACGGCCGCCCCGTCGGTCTCCCGCACGACCTTCCGCTCGACGCGCTCGTACAGACTGCGCGGATCCCCCGGCACGTACTCCTCCAGCCGGTCCAGTTCCGCGAGCAGGCCCGAGTACGCCTCGGGCAGCGCGGTGACCAGCTCCCCGCTCACCGCGCCGCCGCCCGGCTCCTCGACCGCGTACGGGTAGCCCGGCCCCTCGTACAGCACCGCGTCCGCGAGTCTGCCCGGCTCCTCGGAGCGGGTGCGGCCGTGCAGGAAGAGGCCGTGGTTGACCTCCCCCGGCCGGAGGGTGCCGTAGACGAAGAAAGGCAGGGTCACAGGAACGATTCTGCACCCTCACACACCTCCACAGCGGGGCTATGGACATGCCAGGTCCGCGCCGCCTTAACTCGCGGTCAACATCAACGCCGCCCCCCGGTCGACCCCACGCGACCGGGTGCGCCCGTATGAGGAGACCGATGAGTCGGATACGTCATGTCCGCGGTTCCCGTCTCGCCCTCGCCGGTGTGGCCGTCACCGGCACCACCGCCCTGCTGGCCGCCGTTCTCTCCCCGGCCGCCGGCGCGGCCGATCAGCCGACCAGGCCGGGTGCGATCGAGGACGCGGAGGCGGTGCTCGCGGACCGGGCCGGAGCCCTGGGTCTCACCCCGGCGCAGGAGACGAAGGTCCGGGACGTCGTCGTCGACGAGGACGGCACCCGGCACGTGCGCTACGACCGCACCTACCACCGGCTCCCGGTGCTCGGCGGCGACTTCGTGCTCCACCTGCACCCGGACGGCACCTACCGCGGCACGAGCCGGGCGACGAAGTCCGCGCTCTCCCTCGCGAGCGTCACCCCGAAGGTGACCGCCCCCAAGGCCGCCGACCTCGCGGCGAACCTGCTGCGCGCCGCGCACCTCGGCGAGACCCTCAAGAAGCTCACCGCCAAGCCCCGGCTGGTCGTCGACGCCCTGCACGGCGCTCCGAAGCTGGCCTGGCAGACCGACGCGGTGGCGCACGACGAACTCGGCAACCCGGTCGGGCGCACGGTCCTGACCGACGCGACGACCGGCGCCCGGATCGACGCCTGGGACTCCCTGGAGTCGGCGTCGGGCGACGGCAAGTCCCTCTACGGCGGCACGGTCCCGCTGGAGACGACCGCGTCCGGCTCGTCGTACCAGCTGAAGGACGCGACCCGCGGCGGCACCTACACCGGCGACGCCGAGAACAAGACGGACAAGTGCCTGCTGACCGTCTGTCTGACCCGCGCCCCCGCGACGCTCTTCACGGACGCCGACAACCAATGGGGTACGGGCGCGACCGCCGACCGGTCGACGGTCGCGGTGGACGCCCAGTACGGCACGGACGTCACCTGGGACTACTACAAGAAGGTCCACGGCCGCGCCGGCATCGCGGGCGACGGCAAGGGCTCCTTCAACCGCGTCCACTACGGCAAGGACTACAACAACGCCTTCTGGGACGACAACTGCTTCTGCATGACGTACGGCGACGGCGACGGCAAGCTGATGGGCCCGCTGGTGTCGCTGGACGTCGCCGGGCACGAGATGTCCCACGGCGTGACGTCGAAGACGGCGGCGCTGACGTACTCGGGCGAGTCCGGCGGCCTGAACGAGGCCACCTCCGACATCTTCGGCACGCTGGTGGAGTTCCACGCGGCCAACGCCGAGGACCGGGGCGACTGGCTCATCGGGGAGAAGGTCGTGCGCTCCGGCCTCGGCCGGGAGGCCCTGCGCTTCATGGACAAGCCCTCCAAGGACGGCAAGTCGGCGGACTGCTGGAACGCGAAGCTCGGCGACCTCGACGTGCACTACTCCTCGGGCGTCGGCAACCACTTCGCCTACCTGCTCGCGGAGGGCAGCGGCGGCAAGACCCTCAACGGCGTCGCCTACAACTCCCCGACCTGCGACGGCTCCACGGTGAACGGCATCGGCCGGGCCGCCCTGGGCAAGATCTGGTACCGCGCCCTGACGGTCTACATGACGTCCTCGACGGACTACGCGGACGCCCGCACGGCGACCCTGAGCGCGGCCAAGGACCTCTACGGCGCCGACAGCACCGAGCAGAAGGCGGTGGCGGCGGCCTGGAAGGCCGTCGCCGTGAGCTGACCCCTAGGGCCTGTCGTTTGGATCAGGCCGCAGGGAACCGGCGGATCCTTTCAACGCCGCAGATGCGCGTGCCCGGCCCCGCGTCTGTGGGCTGATCCAAACGACAGGCCCTAGGGGACTTCTACCGCTCGACGGCCTCCAGCCGCACCGCGCACGCCTTGAACTCCGGCATCCGGGACGTCGGGTCGAGCGCGGGGTTGGTCAGGGTGTTGGCGCGGCCCTCGCCCGGCCAGTGGAAGGGCATGAAGACGGTGTCGGGCCGGATGGCGTGCGTGATCCTCGCGGGCGCCACCGCCCGGCCCCGCCGCGACACGACGGCCACCGGATCCCCCTCGGCAGCTCCGAGCCGCGCCGCCAGCCTCGGGTGCAGCTCCACGAACGGCCCGGGCGCGGCGGCGTTCAGCTCCGCCACCCGCCGGGTCTGCGCCCCGGACTGGTACTGCGCCACGACCCGCCCGGTGGTCAGCAGCACGGGGTATTCCTCGTCGGGCTCCTCGGCGGTCGCCCGGTGCGAGACGGGGACGAACCGGGCCCGGCCGTCCGGCGTGGCGAAGCGGTCGAGGAAGAGGCGGGGCGTGCCGGGGTGCACGGCTGGTGCCTCCCCGCCGGGAAGGGCGTCCTCGCCCGCGTCGGCCGCCTCCGCCGCCGGACAGGGCCAGAACACCCCGTTCTCCTCCGCCAGCCTCCGGTAGGTGATCCCCGAGTAGTCCGCCGCACCGCCCGCCGACGCCCGGCGCAGTTCCTCGAAGACCTCCTCCGGGTCGGTCGGGAAACCCTTCTCCACGCCCAGCCGGGCGGCGAGTTCGTGCAGCACCTCCAGGTCGCTGCGGATGCCCTCGGGCGGGGTGATCGCCCGGCGCCGCAGCAGGACCCTGCCCTCCAGGTTCGTCGTCGTGCCCGTCTCCTCGGCCCACTGGGTCACCGGCAGGACCACGTCCGCGAGCGCCGCCGTCTCCGACAGCACCACGTCGCAGACCGCCAGGAAGTCCAGCGACCTGATGCGCTCCTCGATGTGCGCGGCCCGCGGCGCCGACACCACCGGGTTGGACGCCATCAGCAGCAGCGACCTGATGTCGGTGCCGAGCGCGTCCAGCAGCTCGTACGCGCTGCGCCCCGGCCCGGGCAGACTGTCCGGGTCGACGCCCCACACCTCGGCGACATGCGCCCGGGCCGCAGGGTCGTCGAGCTTGCGGTAGCCCGGCAACTGGTCGGCCTTCTGCCCGTGTTCCCGCCCGCCCTGCCCGTTGCCCTGGCCGGTCAGACAGCCGTACCCGGACAGCGGGCGGCCCGCCCGGCCGGTCGCCAGGCAGAGGTTGATCCACGCGCCCACGGTGTCGGTGCCCTTGGACTGCTGCTCGGGTCCCCGGGCAGTGAGCACCATCGCCGACTCCGGCTCGCAGAACAGCCGTACGACCTCCCGGAGTTGGGGAACGGACACCCCCGTGATCCGCTCCACGTACTCCGGCCAGTGCGCCATCGCGGCGGCCCGGGCGTCCTCCCAGCCCACCGTGCGTTCCTTGACGTACTCCTCGTCCACCCGCCCCTCGGCGATGACCAGGTGCAGCAGGCCCAGGGCGAGGGCGAGATCCGTGCCCGGCCGGGGCGCCAGGTGCAGGTCCGCCTGCTCGGCGGTCTTCGTACGGCGCGGGTCGATGACGATCAGCGTGCCGCCGTTCTCCTTCAGCTCGGTGAAGAACCGCAGCGACGGCGGCATGGTCTCCGCGAGGTTCGACCCGACGAGGATCACGCAGCCGGACTTCGGGATGTCCTCCAGCGGGAAGGGCAGCCCGCGGTCCAGCCCGAACGCCTTGATGCCCGCGGCCGCCGCCGACGACATGCAGAAACGCCCGTTGTAGTCGATCTGCGAGGTGCCGAGCACGACCCGCGCGAACTTGCCGAGCGTGTACGCCTTCTCGTTGGTCAGCCCGCCCCCGCCGAACACCCCGACCGCGTCCGGCCCGTGCTCCGCGCGGGTGCGGCCCAGCCCCGCGGCGATCCGGTCCAGCGCCTCGTCCCAGGAGGCGGGCACCAGCGTGCCGCCCTCGTCGCGCACCAACGGGGAGGTCAGACGGACGTTGCTCGCGAGCACCGCCGCGGACGTACGGCCCTTGCCGCACAGCGCGCCCCGGTTGACCGGGAAGTCCGCGCGCTCGCTCACCTCGACGGTCCCGTCCGGCGCGGGCGTCAGGTTCATCCCGCACTGCAGGGCGCAGTACGGGCAGTGCGTGGGCGTCACGGTGCTCTGCATGCCGTTCAGCGTGCGTCGGCCGTGTTACGCCCGGGACGGTTCCCTGTTACGCGGCCGGGACGGCAACCTCCCCGCCACCGCCCCGCCCGCGTGAGGCAGGAGCCCCTGGCCTGGTCAGGCACAGGCCCGCCCTCCTTCAGGTCGTCGCCGACCGCCGCGGACGTTGCCCCTGGGACGAAAAACGCCACATGTGGCTCATTGCGTTCCTTTCTTGGCCGATCCGACCTCGTTGAGAGTTGAATCAGCCGCACTACGCTCTCGCTACGCGCAGCGCTCGCACGACTCCGCACGGCGTTCGACACCCGGGCATGCCCGCCGCTCACGGCTGCATCCACCCGCGGCCCCGCCGCAGGTGGCAATCCGACCTCGAAACAGCCAGGAGGCCACCCGACCATGCCTCTGCGCCACTTGACCCCCCTCGACCAGCAGCTCTTCCGGCAGTACGGCCGAGGCCCCACCGTCCCCGTCCCCGACCTGCTCCTGCACCACGCCGTCGCCCGGCACGCCACGGCCACCCCGCACGCCGTCGCCGCCGAACACCGGGGCGCCCGCATCACCTACGGCGAACTCGACCGGTACGCCGGCGCCCTCGCCGCCCGCCTGGTCCGCGAGGGCGTCCGCCCCGGTGACCACGTCGGCCTGTTCGTCCGCCGCTCGATCCCGATGCTGGTCGGCCTGCTCGGCATCCTGAAGGCCGGCGCCGCCTACGTCCCGCAGGACATCGGCCTCGCACCCCCGGCCCAGCTCACCCACGTCATCCGCACCGCCCGGACCAGGGTCGTCCTCACGGTCGCCGAGCACGCCCACCGCGTCCCCCTGCCGGACGGCCATCTGCTGCTCCCGCTCGACGAGCCCCTGCCGTACGCCCCGGCCCCGCGCGTCCGCGTCACCGGCGACGACGGCTGCTACGTGCTGTTCACCTCAGGCACCACCGGCCGCCCCAACGGCGTGAAGGTCACCCACCGCAACGTCGCCAACCTCCTGCTCACCGCCCCGGGGGACCTCGGTGTCCGGCCCGGCGACCGCGTCGCCCAGCTCCTCAACATCGCCTTCGACATGGCCGCCTGGGAGATCCTCGGCTGCCTCGCCCAGGGCGGCACGCTCGTCATCCGCGGCAAGGACCTCGCCGCCGCGGCCCGCACAGCCGACGTGCTGATCGCGACCCCGACCGTGCTCTCCGGCCTCGACCCGGCCGCCTGCCCCCGGGTGCGCACGGTCGCCGTCGCGGGGGAGCCCTGCCCGCGCCCGCTGGCCGACCGGTGGGCCCGGCAGGCCGCCTTCTTCAACTGCTGCGGCCCCACGGAGACGACGATCGTCAACACGATGAGCCGCCACGACCCGTCCGCCCCGCTGCTCACCATCGGCCGCCCCACCCCCAACAACACGGTGTACGTCCTCGACGCCGACCGCCGTCCCCTGCCGGTCGGCGAGGTGGGCGAGATGTGGGCCGGCGGCGACTGCGTCTCCGCCGGCTACCTCGGCGACGACGCCCTCAACGCCGAGCGTTACGCCCCCGACCCCTTCCTCGGCGGCGGGCGCCGCATGTTCCGCACCCGCGACCTCGGCCGCTGGACCCCCGGCGGCGAGCTGGAGCACCTCGGCCGCACCGACGACCAGGTCAAGGTGCGCGGCTTCCGCGTCGAGCTGGACTCCGTGTCCTCGGTCCTGGAATCGGCCGCGGGCTGCACCCGGGCCGTCACCCTGAAACGCGACGCCCGCACCCTGGTCTCCTTCGTCTGCCCCGCGGACGTCGACCCGGAAGCGGCGCGCCGGGCGGTCGCGGACGCCCTGCCCTACTACTGCGTCCCGGAGCGGATCCTGCCGCTCGCGTTCCTCCCCGAGACCGACCGCGGCAAGGTCGACAAACAGGCGCTGCTGCACATGATCGAGGAGCGCGTGGCGGTGGCCCGATGACCACCTCCCCGCCCCGCGACCAGCAGACCACCGGCGACCTCCCGCCGCTCCTCCCCGGCCCCCGCCGCCTGCTCAAGCACCCCCGGCTGATGCACTACAACCGGCTCGCGGCCCTGGTGCTCCTGGCCAACACGGCCTTCGCCTGGGTCAGTTGGCCTGTGGCCGCCCCCACCCTCGGGCACGCGGCCCTCGCCAACCTCGCCCTAGCCGTCGTCGTACGCCAGCAGTACGTCATCAACTTCCTCTTCCGGCTGGCGACTTCGGCGCCGACCAGCTGGCCGCTGCGGGTCCGCTGGACGCTCGGCAAGGTCTACCACTTCGGCGGACTGCACGTCGGCGGGGCACTGGCGGGCACGGCCTGGTTCCTGGCCTCGACGATCACCGCATCCGACGGCCCCGCCAGGACCGTCGGCTGGACCCTGATCACCCTTCTCGCGCTGGTCATCGCCACCGCCCTGCCCCCGTTCCGTTCCCGCCGGCACGACCACTTCGAGAAGATCCACCGCTTCGGCGGCTGGACGGCCCTGGCCCTGTTCTGGACGCACACGCTGCTGTCCTCCCCCGGGCCGTGGCAGGTAGGCGTGCTCGCGGTGGTCACCTTCAGCGTCGCCCTGCCCTGGCTGCGGCTGCGCAAGGTGGACGTCCACCTCGAACGCCCCTCCTCGCACGTCGTGCTGGCCCGCTTCGACCACGGCGAGACCCCCTTCGCGGGCTCCTCCACCGCGATCAGCCGCAGCCCGCTGAAGGAATGGCACTCCTTCGCCAACGTGCCCGCCCCCGGCGAGTCCGGCTTCCGGCTCACGATCTCCCGGGCCGGCGACTGGACCGGCGCCTTCATCGACGACCTGCCCGAGCAGGTGTGGGTCAAGGGCATCACCACGGCCGGCGTCGCCAACATCGAGGTCCTGTTCACCAAGGTGGTCTACGTCGCCACCGGGAGCGGCATCGGCCCCTGCCTGCCCCACCTGCTCGCCGCCCAGGTGCCCTCCCGGCTGGTCTGGGCCACCCGCGACCCCCGCGCGACCTACGGCGACGCCCTGGTCGACGAGATCCTCGCCGTCCAGCCGGACGCCCGGATCTGGGACACCTCCCGCCACGGCAAGCCCGACATGGTGCGCCTCGCCCACGAGGCCTGCCGGGACTTCGGCGCCGAGGCGGTCATCTGCATCTCCAACAAGAAGCTGACCTGGCAGGTGGTGCACGGCCTGGAACGGCGGGGCATCCCGGCGTACGGCGCGATCTGGGACTCGTAGAAGGGATGCCGATGAACAACCTGAAGCTGGAGCGGGACGGCCGGGTCGTGACCGTACGTCTGCACCGCCCGCACGTACGCAACGCGCTCAGCTCGGCGCTGCTGTCCGAACTCCTCGACGCGCTGCGCCCGTTGGACGCGGACCCCGAGGTCGGATGCTTCGTCGTCACCGGCTCGGACACGGTCTTCGCGGCCGGCGCCGACATCAAGGAGATGGCGGGGAAGTCGGCCGTCGACATGATGGCCGAGGACTACTTCGGCGCCTGGGAGGAGTTCGCGGACCTCCGCACCCCGAAGATCGCCGCTGTCAACGGTCACGCCCTCGGGGGCGGATGCGAGCTGGCGATGATGTGCGACCTGGTCGTCGCGGGGGAGTCGGCCGTCTTCGGCCAGCCCGAGATCAAGCTCGGCGTGATCCCCGGGATCGGCGGCACCCAGCGGCTGACCCGGCTCGTCGGCCGGGCCACGGCCATGGACCTGGTCCTCACCGGCCGCACCATGGACGCACAGGAGGCTGGACGCTGCGGTCTCGTCTCCCGTGTGGTCCCGGACGACCGGGTCCTGCCCGAGGCCCTCGAAGCGGCTGCGGTGATCGCCTCGTACGGCAGCGCGGCGGTCAGGGCGGCCCGCGAGTGCGTCGACCGGGCCCTCGAAACCGGTCTGCGCGACGGGATCCGCTTCGAACGCCGCGTCTTCCACGCCCTGTTCGCCACCGACGACCAGAAGGAGGGCATGACGGCGTTCCTGGAGAAGCGCCCCCCGCGCTTCCACGGACACGGACACTGACAACCACCGACCGGCCGGGGGCGCCCGCCCCCGGCCGAGTCACCTACGAGGATCTCCGGCCGCCGCCAACGCCCGCTCCACACCCGGCTCCCGCGGCCCGAGGAACCGCGGATCCGGACGGAACACCGCGTCCAGCGCGGCCTTCCCGGCGGCGAGAATCTCCCGGGCACCCCCGTAGTACCAGGTCGCGTCGTGCACGGCGTCCACGCCGACCCCGTACGAGGAGACCCCCGCCGCCTCGCACAGCGCCACCGCCCGCCGGATGTGGAAGCCCTGGCTGATCAGCACGGCCTGATCCACCCCGAAGATCTTCTTCGCGCGCACGCAGGAGTCCCAGGTGTCGAACCCCGCGTAGTCGCTGACGATCCGCCCGTCGGGCACCCCGTGCCGCGTCAGATACACGCGCATCGCGTCCGGCTCGTCGTAGTCCTCCCGGCTGTTGTCCCCGGTGACGAGCACCACCTCCACCCGCCCCTCCCGGTACAGCTTCGCCGCGGCGTCGAGCCGGTGCGCGAGATACGGCGAGGGCTCGCCCTCCCACAGCCCGGCACCGAACACCACCGCCACATCGGTACGCGGCACCTCCGCCGCCGTACGCAGCCGGTCACCCGCCACGGCGTACATCCACGTCGCCGGGAGCAGCGCCAGCACGCACCCGGCCATCACGGCCTGCACCAGCCGCCGCTGCCCCCGCCGGGTACGCGGCAACCGCGGTCTTCGGAACGTCACACGACGCATCGGACGGTCCCTCCCCAGGTCGGCCCCTCGACAGTCAGGGACGTGCTCCCGGGCCGCCCGGTTCATCCGCAGCCGCGTGACCAGCTTCACTCGGTATATGGAAACCGCAGGTCAAGGCACCTCACACACCCCTGCCCCCCATCGTGAACCGCTGGAAAACACCCGTGACGCCCATGCAACGGGAAGGCAACGCGCCGCCGAGACCATCGGTGCATGCCCAGTCAGCTCAGCCTCGTCCCGCCGCCCGCCACGCGCCGCCCGGCCCCGCCCGCCCTCGTGGTCGTGGCCCACGGCAGCCGCGACCCCCGTGCGCTGAGCACCGTGAGGGCGCTCCTCGACCGGGTCCGGGCCCTGCGCCCCGACGTGCCCGTGCACCTGGGCCACATCGAACTCAACGCCCCCCTCCTCCCCGACACCCTCGCGGCCCTCGGGGACTCGGAGGCGGTCCTCGTCCCCCTCCTCCTCAGCCGCGGCTACCACGTCAAGCAGGACATCCCCGAGATGGCGGCGGCCTCCCGGGCCCGCACCCACCTGGCCGCCCCCCTGGGCCCCCACCCGCTCCTGGTCGACGCCCTCCAGGCCCGCCTCACGGAAGCCGGCTGGGGCGGGACACCCCACCGCACCAGCGCGGTCGTCCTCGCCGCTGCGGGCTCCCGCGACCCGGACGCGAAGACGGACACGGGCCGCACCGCCCACCTCCTGGCGACCCGCCTCGGCGTCCCGGTCATCCCGGCCTACGCCTCGGCCGCGACCCCCACGGTCCAGACCGCGGTCCGCACCCTCCTGGCAAGGGGCCGCCGCCACATAGCCCTCGCGTCCTACTTCACGGCCCCGGGCCGCTTCGCCACGGAGTGCGCCCAGCAGGCCCCCTGGATAGCGGCGGCCCCCCTGGGCACGCACCCGTCGATGGCCGAGCTCGTCCTCCACCGCTACGAGGAGGCTTTGGCGAAGGCGGCCTTCAGGCACCTGGTCTCGGCTTGATACCGGGGGGCGGTGACGCGCCCTGAAAGGGGCGCGGGGAACTGCGCGACAAGCCACAAACCACCCGCACCCGCCCGAAAACAGAACCCGGCACACGCAGACGCGCTTACTGTCGTCACATGGACGGCACCGCACAACACCCCCCCGCCTACGACCCGACGTCAGTCGACCGCTGGGCCCCCGAACCCGACAAACGCCCCGGCCGCACAGCCTTCCAACGCGACAGGGCAAGGGTCCTCCACTCCGCCGCCCTGCGACGCCTCGCCGGCAAAACCCAAGTGGTGACGCCCGGCACCCTCGGCCCCGCCTGGGACGCCAGCCCCCGCACCCGCCTCACCCACTCCCTCGAATGCGCCCAGGTCGGCCGCGAACTGGGCGCGGCCCTCGGCTGCGACCCGGACCTCGTGGAAGCCGCCTGTCTCTCCCACGACCTGGGCCACCCGCCCTTCGGCCACAACGGCGAACAGGCCCTCAACGAGTTCGCGGCGGACTGCGGCGGCTTCGAGGGCAACGCCCAGTCCCTCAGGCTCCTCACCCGCATCGAACCCAAACGGTTCACCCCGGAGCGCTCCGTCGGCCTCAACCTCACCCGCGCCGCCCTCGACGCCGCCACCAAGTACCCCTGGCCCCGCGGCGCCCACCCCACCGATCCGGCCTCGAACAAGTTCGGCGTCTACGAGGACGACCGCCCGGTCTTCGACTGGCTCCGCAAGGACGCCCCCGGCACCCGCACCTGCTTCGAGGCGCAGGTCATGGACTGGTCCGACGACGTCGCCTACTCGGTGCACGACGTGGAGGACGGCCTGCACGCCGGTCACATCGACCCGAACTGCCTGCACGCCGACCCCGAACGCCGCGACGTCTTCCAGGTCGCCCTCGGCCGGTACGTCCCCGCCGGCACCGACCCCGCCGAACTCGCCGAGGCCCTGGACCGTCTCCTCGCCCAGGAGTGGTGGCCGCACGGCTACGACGGCACCGCCGTAGCCCAGGCCCGCCTCAAGGACGCCACCAGCCAGCTCATCGGCCGCTTCTGCCTCGCCGCCGAGACCGCGACCCGAACGGCGTACGGCGCCGGACGGCTCACCCGGTACGCGGCCGAACTGGTCGTCCCGCGCGAGACCCGGCTGGAGTGCGCCGTCCTCAAGGCCGTCGCCGACCTCTACGTCATGCAGCGCGCCGAGCAGGAGCGGCTGCGCGCCGACCAGCGGATCGTCGTCGCCGAACTGGCCGAGGCGCTCACCGCCCGCGCCCCGGACGGCCTGGACCCGCAGTTCCGCGCCCTGTTCGACCATGCTGCGGACGACCGGGCGCGCAAGCGGGTGATCGTCGACCAGATCGCCTCCCTCACCGACACCTCCGCCCGTTCGCTTCACGCCCGTCTGACGGGGCAGGGTTGAGACTGACGCGACGGGCGGGACGCGAGCACCCCCGAATGTGACCCTCCGTGGCCTGATCGGGTCACTCCCTCTTCCCGCATCACGCTCCGTGCGGGACGCTCGCAAGTGGCGACACCCTGACGAGGAGGCACCAAGTGGTCGACGCGGATCAGACATTCGTCATCGTCGGAGGCGGACTGGCCGGCGCGAAGGCGGCCGAGACGCTCCGCGCGGAGGGCTTCACCGGCCGCGTGATACTGATCTGCGACGAACGCGACCACCCCTACGAGCGCCCGCCCCTGTCCAAGGGCTACCTCCTCGGCAAGGAGGAACGCGACAGCGTCTTCGTGCACGAGCCCGCCTGGTACGCGGCCCACGACATCGAGCTGCACCTCGGCCAGACCGTCGACGCGATCGACCGTACGGCGAAGACGGTCCGCTTCGGCGAGGACGGCACCGTCGTCCGCTACGACAAGCTGCTCCTGGCGACCGGCGCCGAGCCCCGCCGCCTCGACATCCCGGGCACGGACCTGGCGGGCGTGCACCACCTGCGCCGCCTCGCCCACGCCGAGCGCCTCAAACACGTCCTGACCAACCTCGGCCGGGACAACGGACACCTCGTCATCGCCGGTGCGGGCTGGATCGGCCTGGAGGTCGCGGCGGCGGCCCGCGAGTACGGCGCGGAGGTCACGGTCGTCGAGCACGGGCCGACCCCGCTGCACGGCGTGCTGGGCCCGGAGCTCGGCGGGCTCTTCGCCGAACTGCACCGCGAGCGCGGGGTGCGTTTCCACTTCGGCAGGCGGCTGACGGAGATCGTCGGCCAGGACGGCATGGTGCTCGCGGCCCGTACCGACGACGGCGAGGAGCACCCGGCGCACGACGTGCTGGCCGCGATCGGCGCGGCCCCGCGGGTCGCTCTCGCGGAGTCGGCCGGGCTGGAGATCGCCGACCGGGCGCATGGCGGTGGCATCGTGGTCGACGAGCGGCTGCGCACCTCCGACCCCGACATCTACGCGGCAGGCGACGCGGCCTCCTTCCACCACGCCCTGTTCGCCACGAGCCTGCGGGTGGAGCACTGGGCCAACGCGCTCAACGGCGGCCCGGCGGCCGCGCGCTCCATGCTGGGCCGGGAAGTGACGTACGACCGGGTGCCCTACTTCTTCTCCGACCAGTACGACCTGGGGATGGAGTACTCCGGCTGGGCGCCCGCGGGCGCCTACGACCAGGTGGTGATCCGCGGGGACGCCGGGAAGCGCGAGTTCATCGCGTTCTGGGTGAAGGACGGCCGGGTGCTGGCCGGGATGAACGTGAACGTGTGGGACGTCACGGACAGGATCCAGCGCCTGATCCGCTCCAAGGCGAGGGTGAACACGGAGTCCCTGGCGGACCCGCACGTGCCGCTGGAGAGCCTCGCCTCATAGCCGCCAGGGCTGTCAGGAGTGTCGGTCCGCCACCGTAGACTTCACGCGTGGCAGGACGGATCAACGACGAGGACGTGAAGGCGGTACGGGACGCGGTCCCGATCGACGCCGTGGTGTCCGAGTACCTCCAGCTGCGCAACGCGGGCGGCGGGAACCTCAAGGGTCTCTGCCCGTTCCATGACGAGAAATCCCCGTCCTTCCAGGTCAGCCCGAGCAAGGGGTTCTTCCACTGCTTCGGCTGCCAGGAGGGCGGCGACACCATCACGTTCGTGATGAAGATCGACCACCTCTCCTTCTCGGAGGCGGTCGAGCGCCTGGCCGGCCAGGCGGGCATCACCCTGCGCTACGAGGAGGGCGGCTACAACCCCTCCCACCAGCGCGGCGAGCGGATCCGCCTGGTCGAGGCCCACAAGATCGCCGCCGACTGGTACGTGGAACAGCTCGCCACCAGCCCGGAGGCCGACACCGGCCGCCAGTTCCTCGCCGATCGCGGCTTCGACCAGGCCGCCGCCCAGCACTTCTCCGTCGGCTACAGCCCCCAGGGCTGGGACCACCTGACGCGCTTCCTGCGCGGCAAGGGCTTCACCGACAAGGAGCTGATCCTCTCCGGCCTCTCCCAGGAAGGCCGCCGCGGCCCCATCGACCGCTTCCGCGGACGCCTGATGTGGCCCATCCGCGACATCGGCGGCGACGTCGTCGGCTTCGGCGCCCGAAAGCTCTACGAGGCGGACAACGGCCCCAAGTACCTCAACACGCCCGAGACGGCGATCTACAAGAAGTCGCAGGTCCTCTACGGCATCGACCTGGCGAAGAAGGACATCGCCAAGGCGTCCCGCGCGGTCGTCGTCGAGGGCTACACCGACGTCATGGCCTGCCACCTCGCCGGTGTGACGACCGCCATCGCGACCTGCGGCACCGCCTTCGGCGGCGACCACATCAAGATCCTCCGCCGGCTCCTCATGGACAACGGCTCGGCCCGGGTCATCTTCACCTTCGACGGTGACGCCGCAGGCCAGAAGGCCGCCCTGCGCGCCTTCGAGGACGACCAGAAGTTCGCCGCCGAGACGTACATCGCCATCGCCCCGGACGGCATGGACCCCTGTGACCTGCGCCTCGTCAAGGGCGACGATGCCGTCGCCGACCTCGTCGAGCCCCGCACCCCCCTCTTCGAGTTCGCGCTGCGCCAGATCGTGAGCCGCTACGACCTCGACACCCCGGCGGGCCGCGCCTCCGCCCTGGACGAGGCCGCCCCGATCGTCGCCCGCATCAAGAACAGCGGCGCCCAGCACGAGGTCGCCGTCCAGCTCGCCGGCATGCTCGGCATCCTGGACACCCAGTTCGTGGTCAAGCGCGTGGCCCAGCTGGCCCGCTGGGCCCGCGACCGCGGCGGCAAGGGCCCCGCCCCGGAGCGGCACCACCAGGGGCAGCGGTACGCCGGACCGGCTCAGCCCGCCGCCCCCCGCGGCCCGGCCCTGAACCTCCGCAACCCCGTCTTCGCCACCGAGCGCGAGCTCCTCAAACTCGCCCTCCAGCGCCCCGAGTTGGTCTCCCCGGCCTTCGACGCGTACGGGGTGGACGAGTTCACCGCCCCGCCTTACGCCGCCGTCCGCCAGGCCATCCAGGACGCGGGCGGCGCCGAACAGGGCGTCGCCGACCCCCAGGACTACCTGGTCAGGGTCCGCGAGGCCGCCCCGGACGACACGGTCCGCGCGATGGTGACGGAGCTCGCCGTCGAGGCGATCCTGCTGCACAAGGGCATGAAGGGGGCCGACGAGGTGTACGCGGGCGCCCAGTTGGTGACGGTCCGCCGCCGGGCCGTCGAGCGCCGCATCCGGGACATCACGAGCCGGCTCACCCGCCTCGGAACCCACGGCGATCCGGCCGAGCTCGCCGCCGTGCAGAACGAACTGTGGGTCCTCCAGCAGTACGACCAGACCCTCCGGGAGCACGGCGCCGCCGCGCTCTGACGCGGGTCAGGCCCCGGCCCCCTCGAAGGTCGGCGTCACCGCCCGCACCAGCCGCTCGGCGAACTCCCGCTCGTCGTCCCTGAACCGCGGGTACTCGGTGACGAAGTGGTTCCACTCCACGTGGCCGACCGCCTCCACCACGTCCTCCAGGAGAATCTTCTCGCGGTACGGGTACGGCCACTCGCCCGACAGCCGGAACACCTCGTGCAGCAGCTCGTGGCGCAGCGGATGCCGCTCGGCCAGGAGCACGGCGTCGTACAGGTCCTTGCCCTGCGCGTACGTGTCGTTGATCACCCACATCAGCTTCCACGCCAGCGACAGCTCCGGCGTCGCGGCCTGGACGAGCGCACCGCCCGGCAGCTCGACCGGCTCGGGTTCCTCGGGCAGCCGCTCGTTGAAGACGAAGTCCAGCTGGACGTGCCCGCCGGGCAGGCCGGGCGCGCCCCAGGGGAGCACCATGCGCCGGCCGGGCACGCGGTCGTACGTCCAGATGTCCTCGACGACCGCGCCGCGCGCCGAGATCCCGACCCCCGGCCCCCGCTCCCCGGCCAGCTCCTGCGCCGCCGCCGCGATCCCGGTCAGCATCCGGTCCGTCCGGCCGTCCTCCATCCGCCAGGTGTGCGGAACGACGACGAAGTCCAGGTCACCGGGCTCGCGCGCGGCTTCCCCGAACCACGCCGACATCAGCACGCTGCCCCGCAGCACCAGCGAGTCCACCCACTCCGAGCCGCTGATCGCGGCCAGCACCAGATGCAGCGCCTGCCGGCGGGCCGCCCGCCACGCCTCGCCCCGCTCCGGGTCGGCGAAGCTCGGGTCGGTGGCGCGATAGGCGTTCTGGAGGTGCTTCAGGGCCGGTTCGAACACCGGGCGCTGCACCACGTCGTCCCCCGGCACCGGACGCAGCGTCTTCGGCAGGTGCTCCGCCCTGCGGGTGGCGTCGTCGAGCGGCTCCCGGGGGATCTCGGAGCTCCGCCAGCCGAACCTCTCCCACGCCGTCCCGGTCATGTCCCTACCCCCACCGGCTCCTCCAGCCATCCCTCGTCCACCGACACATCACTGTCGTGCAGCACGAACTCCCGCTCCACACCCAGCACTTCACAGCCCCGCAGCTCGGTCAGCAACCGCTCCAGCGCACGGCCCGCGCCGTCGGCGTCCACCGCGTGGCAGCGCTGGGTCACGAACCGCTCGTGGTGCTCGCCCCGCACCCGCCGGGCGTTCCACGACAGATGGGCGCCGTGCGGCACGACGCGCGCCGCGAGCGCCGCCAGGTCCGTGTCCGCGCTGAGCCGCAGTTTCACGTGGTGCTCGAAGTACCGTCCGTCGTCGCAGGGCCGGCGCGGCACCTCCGGCGCCCACGGCGACGACTCGACCTTCACGCGCACCGGATCGAAACCGTCCGCCCGCAGACGCGCGGCCACGTCCCGCACGCGCGCCGATTCGCAGGCGTACGACGGCGAACCGGACAGGGTGAGCATCGGCTGGTCGCGCATCCGGCCCCTGGACAGCACGATGTGCGTGAGCTTGAACCCGCCCGCCGCCGCCCAGCGGCGCAGCCGGGCGAGCTCGCCGGGGCCGGCGCAGCGGACCGTCACATGCGACTCGTACAGGGAAGCGGACATCGGACGATCGTCGCAGACCAGTGGCGCATGAGGCATCCGGGTTTCGCACGAGGGGCGACCGCGCGGTCACGGACCGGAAACAAAAAGTCATCGCACGCCCCTCGTGGCGACGATGTGTCTTACCCCACACTGGGTTCCGGTGCCTGAGTCCTCGGAGCGCGGCCGATCCGTCACCCACGGGTCCCAGACCCCCGCGGTTCCGCTCATCGCGTACGGGACGGAAAGCGGCGAGGCCGACTCCGCCCCCGAAGTACCGCTGCCGTACTCCTTGGCAGCGATCATCCTGGAGGTCGCCCCCGTGCAGACCCAGACCCTCACCCAGACCGACGCCGGTGCCGCCCCCGGCGCCGACGGTGCCGCGCCGGACGCGGAGGCCGACGCCCTGTCAGGGGTCCCGGCGCAGAGCCGCGCCACGCACCACCCCGAGTCGGAACCGGAGCCCGAGGAGCCGGAGGAGCCGCCCGCCGAGGCCGTCGAGGCGACCGAGCCCGTCGAGGCCGTCGAACCCCCGCCGGTCCGCACCGAGACCGGCAGCCCCTCCTCGGACCTGTTCCGCCAGTACCTGCGGGAGATCGGCCGCATCCCCCTGCTCACCGCCGCCGAGGAGGTCGAACTCGCCCGCCGCGTCGAGGCCGGCCTGTTCGCGGAGGAGAAGCTGCGGCTCACCCCCGACCTGGACAGTCAGCTGGCCCTCGACCTGGACCGGCTCGTCGTCATGGGCCGCATGGCCAAACGCCGCCTGATCGAGGCGAACCTGCGCCTGGTCGTCTCGGTCGCCAAGCGCTACGTCGGCCGCGGCCTGACCATGCTCGACCTCGTCCAGGAGGGCAACCTCGGCCTGATCAGGGCGGTCGAGAAGTTCGACTACGCCCGCGGCTACAAGTTCTCCACGTACGCCACGTGGTGGATCCGCCAGGCCATGTCCCGCGCCCTGGCCGACCAGGCCCGCACGATACGGGTCCCGGTCCACGTCGTCGAGCTCATCAACCGGGTCGTCCGCGTCCAGCGCCGCATGCTCCAGGAGCGGGGCTACGAGCCGACGCCCGAGGAGGTCGCGGCCCACCTGGACCTGCAGCCGGAGCGGGTCAGCGAGGTCCTGCGCCTCGCCCAGGAGCCGGTGTCGCTGCACGCGCCCGTCGGCGAGGAGGACGACGTCGCCCTCGGCGATCTCATCGAGGACGGCGACGCGGCGTCCCCCGTCGAGTCGGCGGCGTTCCTGCTGCTCAGGGAGCACCTGGAGGCGGTTCTGTCGACCCTGGGGGAGCGGGAGCGGAAGGTGGTCCAACTCCGCTACGGCTTGGCGGACGGCCGCCCGCGCACGCTGGAGGAGATCGGCCGCATCTTCGGCGTGACGCGGGAGCGGATACGGCAGATCGAGTCGAAGACCCTCAACAAGCTGCGGGATCACGCCTTTGCGGACCAGCTGCGGGGTTATCTGGACTGATGCCGGGTGCGGGCCGGTGGGGGCCGGTCGCGCAGTTCCCCGCGCCCCTGAAGGGGCGTCAGCTGCACGTCCCCAAGGGGCGCGGGGAACTGCGCGACCAGCCACGGCGGCCCCGCAGCCGCCCCACGACACCACCCGGCACCCCCTGATCGCGACTCAGTCCACCTCGGCGACCGCCTGCGCGAACTGGGCCTTGTACAGCCGCGCGTAGGCCCCGTCCGCCGCCAGCAGCTCCCCGTGCGCCCCCTGCTCGACGATGGACCCGTTCTCCATGACGAGGATCGTGTCCGCGTCCCGGATCGTCGACAGGCGGTGTGCGATGACGAACGACGTGCGGCCATGGGCGAGTTTCGCCATGGCCTTCTGAATGAGCACCTCGGTACGCGTGTCGACCGAGCTCGTCGCCTCGTCCAGCACCAGGATCACCGGGTCGGACAGGAACGCCCGGGCTATGGTGATCAGCTGCTTCTCACCGGCACTGACCCCGGTGCCCTCGTCGTCGATCACGGTGTCGTACCCGTCCGGCAGCGTCCGGACGAACCGGTCCGCGTGCGCCGCCCGGGCCGCCTCCTCGATCTCCCCCCGGGTCACCTTCCGGGACGCCCCGTACGCGATGTTCTCCGCGATCGTGCCGCCGAACAGCCAGGTGTCCTGCAGCACCATGCCGATCCCGGCCCGCAGTTCGTCCCGGGACATCCGCGCGATGTCGACCCCGTCGAGCGTGATGCGCCCGCCGGTGACGTCGTAGAACCGCATCAGCAGATTCACCAGCGTCGTCTTGCCGGCGCCGGTCGGGCCGACGATGGCGACCGTGTGCCCGGGCTCCACCTTCAGCGACAGGTCCTCGATGAGCGGCTTGTCGGGGTCGTAGCGGAACGACACGTGCTCCAGCGCCACCTGCCCGCGCAGCTCCTCGGGGCGCACGCCCGGCACCGGGTCCGCCTCCTGCTCCTCCGCGTCGAGCAGCTCGAAGACCCGCTCCGCCGAGGCGACACCCGACTGCACCAGATTCGCCATGGAGGCGACCTGGGTCAGCGGCATGGAGAACTGCCGCGAGTACTGGATGAACGCCTGCACATCACCGATCGACAGCGAGCCCGAGGCGACCCGCAGCCCGCCGACCACCGCCACCAGCACGTAGTTGAGGTTCGACACGAACATCATCAGCGGCTGCATGACCCCGCTGTTGAACTGCGCCTTGAACCCCGCCTCGTACAGCGCGTCGTTCTGCTCGGCGAACTGCTCGGCCGACTCCTCCTGCCGCCCGAACACCTTCACCAGGGCGTGCCCGGTGTACATCTCCTCGATGTGCGCGTTGAGCTTGCCGGTCGTACGCCACTGCTGCACGAAATGCGGCTGCGACCGCTTGCCGACCCGCGTGGCCACGACGAACGACAGCGGCACGGTCACCAGAGCGACCAGCGCGAGGATCCAGGAGACGTAGAACATCATCGCGAGGACGCCGATGATGGTCAGTACCGAGTTGATGAGCTGCCCCATCGACTGCTGGAGCGTCTGCCCGATGTTGTCGATGTCGTTCGTCGCCCGGGACAGCACCTCACCGCGCCGGCGCTGGTCGAAGTACGACAGCGGCAGCCGCGACAGCTTCGTCTGGACGTCCTCGCGCATCCGGAACATGGTCCGGTTCACGGCCCGGTTCACCAGCCGCGTCGCCACCGCCATCAGCAGCCCGGCCACCGTGAAGACACCCAGCGCGAGCAGCAGCACATGCCCGACGGCCGTGAAGTCGATGCCCACGCCCGGGGTGAAGTCGGTGCTGCGCAGCATGTCGGCGACGTCTGTGTCCCCGCGCTGCCGCATGGAGTCGAGGACCTGCTCCTTGCTCGCCCCCTCCGGCATGCCCCGCCCGACGATGCCCGCGAAGACCAGGTCGGTCGCCTTGCCGAGGATCTTCGGCCCGACGACGTTCAGGCCGACGCTGAGCACCACGCACAGCAGCAGCCCGTAGATGGTGACCCGCTCCGGCCGGAACTGCGCGACGAGCCGTTTGCCCGACCCCTTGAAGTCGAGCGAGCGCTGGTCGGGGCCGCCCCCGGCCATCATCCGCCCCATGGGCCCCGCCATCAGGCAGCCTCCGCTTCCGTGAGCTGGGAGAGCACGATCTCCCGGTAGGTCTCGTTGTCCGCCATCAGCTCGTGGTGCCGTCCGGTGCCGACGACCCGGCCCTCGTCGAGGACGACGATCCGGTCGGCGTCCCGGATGGTCGCCACCCGCTGGGCGACGATCACCACGGTCGCCTCGGCCGTCTCCTGTGTGAGCGCGGCCCGCAGCGCGGCGTCCGTGGCGTAGTCGAGCGCGGAGAAGGAGTCGTCGAAGAGGTAGATCTCGGGCCGCTGCACCAGCGTCCTGGCGATCGCGATCCGCTGGCGCTGACCACCGGAGACGTTCGTCCCGCCCTGCGAGATCGGCGAGTCGAGACCACCCTCCAGCCGCTCCACGAAGTCCTTGGCCTGCGCCACCTCCAGCGCGTGCCACAGCTCCTCGTCGGTGGCGTCCGGATTGCCGTAGCGCAGGTTGGTCGCCACCGTCCCCGCGAACAGGTACGGCTTCTGCGGCACCATCCCGACGGTCTTCGCCAGCAGCTTCGGGTCGATCTCCGCCACCTCGACACCGTCGACGAACACCTGCCCCTCGGTCGCGTCGAACAGCCGCGGCACCAGCCCGAGGAGGGTGGACTTCCCGCTGCCGGTCGAGCCGATGACGGCGGTCGTCTCACCCGGCCGGGCCACGAGGTCCACCGCTCGCAGCACCGGCTCCTCGGCGCCCGGATAGCGGAAGCCCGCTCCGCGTATCTCCAGATGCCCGTGCCGGCGCAGCTCCCGTACCGGCGCCGACGGCGGCACGACGCTCGAGGAGGTGTCCAGCACCTCGCTGATGCGCTCGGCGCACACCTCCGCGCGCGGCACCATCATGAACATGAAGGTGGCCATCATCACGGCCATGACGATCTGCATCAGATAGGCCAGGAACGCCGTCAGATCACCGATCTGCATCCCGCCGCTGTCGATCCGGTGTGCTCCGAACCACACCACGGCGATCGACGACAGATTCACCACCGTCATGACGATCGGGAACATCAGCGCGAGCAGGTTGCCGGTGCCCAGCGCGAAGTCGGTGAGATCGGTGTTGGCCTTCCGGAAGCGCTGCTGCTCGTACTCGTCCCGGACGAAGGCCCGGATCACGCGGTTGCCGGTGATCTGCTCGCGCAGCACCTGGTTCACCGAGTCCAGCCGCTGCTGCATCGCCCGGAACAGCGGCCGCAGCCGCCGCACGATCAGCGTCACGCAGATGCCCAGCACCGGCACGACCGCCACCAGCACCCCGGACAACGGCACATCGAGACCGAGCGCCAGCACGATGCCGCCCACGCACATGATCGGCGCCGACACCAGCAGCGTGAACGTCATCAGCGCCAGCATCTGCACCTGCTGGACGTCGTTCGTCGTCCGGGTGATCAGCGACGGCGCACCGAAGTGACCGAGCTCACGCGCGGAGAACGACTGCACCCGGTCGAACACGGACGCCCGCAGATCCCGCCCCAGGGCCGACGCCGTGCGGGCCCCGTAGTACACGGCACCGATGTTGCACACGACCTGGACCAGCGAGATGCCGATCATCAGGCCGCCGTAGCCGAGGATGTAGCCGGTGTCGCCGTTCACGACACCCTGGTCGATGATGTCCGCGTTCAGCGTGGGCAGGTAGAGCGTGGCGCAGGTCTGCAGGAACTGCAGCAGCACCAGCAGAGCGATGGGTCTCTTGTAGGGCCTGAGGTAGGTCCGCAGGAGTCGTATGAGCACGCTGCTTCTCTCGGAGTGAAGGACGGGGCCGAGTGGTTGCCCCTGGCCCCTATCGTCGGACACTCCACCCGCGTTACCTCAACCGAATTAACCCAACAGGCGGTCAAACCCTTCAGAGGGCTCCGGGATGCGTCTGCTCCCGCACCGCCACGAACTGCTGCCGCACCGCCTGCCCCACGGCCAGCTCGTCCCCGGGCTCCAGCACCTGCGCCACCGCGCCCTGCCAGGACGGCGGGTTGCGCACGTCGAGCGTGCCCTGCGAGGCGCCCAGCGCCCAGGCCGCCTGGCGGGCGGCGCCGATCGCCGCGTAGTCCGCGGGCTGCGGCACCACGACCTGCGTCCCGAACAGCGCCGGCGCGGCCGCCTGCACGGCGGGCAGTTCGGCGGCCGGCCCGAGCAGGAACACCCGCCGCACCTCCACACCCCGGCCGCGCAGCACGTCCAGCGCGTCCGCGAGCCCGCACAGCATCCCCTCGAACGCGGCCCGCGCCAGGTGCTCCGCCTTCATCGACTCGCGCCTGAGCCCGGCCAGGGTCCCGGCGGTGTGCGGGAGATTCGGTGTCCGCTCGCCCTCCAGATAGGGCAGCAGCACCAGCCCGTGGGACCCCGGCGTCGACTTCATCGCCAGGTCGGACAGGCTCTCCAGATCCGGCAGCCCCAGCAGCTCGGCGGCCCCGCGCAGCGTCCGTACGGCGTTCAGCGTGGTGACGACGGGCAGGTGCATGCCGGTCGCGTCCGCGAGCGCGGTGATCATCCCGGACCCGTCGACCAGTGCCTCGGGGTGCACGGCCATCACGGACCCGGACGCGCCCAGCGACACCACCGCGTCGCCGAGGCCGATGCCCAGCCCGAACGCCGCCGCCATGGTCTCGCCGGTCCCCACGGAGATCAGCAGCCCCTCAGGCGTCGTACCGGCCGCGTCCGCCGGGCCGATCACCTCCGGCAGCATCACCTGGTGGCCGAGCGCCAGCTCCACGAGGTCGGGCCGGTAACCACCGGTCGCCGCCGACCAGTAACCGGTGCCGGACGCGCCGCCCCGGTCGGTGGTTCTCCTGACCGGCCGGCCCAGCAGCTGCCACACCAGCCAGTCGTGCGCCTGGAGGAGGATCGCGGTGCGCTGCGCGTTCTCCGGCTCGGTCCGGGCCATCCAGCGCAGCTTCGTGATCGGCTGGGCGGCCTGCGGCACACAGCCCACGGCCTGCGCCCACGCCTCGCGCCCGCCGAGCGCGTCGATCAGATCGGCCGCGGCGACCTGCGTCCGCTTGTCGCCGCCGACCATCGCCGGCCGCACGGTGTTGCCCTGCGCGTCCAGCGGCACGACGGCGTTCTGCTGCGCCGAGACGCCGATCGCCTGCACGCCCTCCAGCAGCCCGCCGCCCGCGGCCTCGCCCAAGGAAAGCAGCCAGGCCTGCGGGTCGACGTCCGACGGCCGGCCGCCGCCCTCGGGGCTCTCCACCGGATGCGGCGCATATCCCTGCCTGAGCACGGCTCCGGAGTCCGTGTCACAGACGACGATACGAGTGAAATCGGGTGAACTGTCCAACCCGGCGACTATCCCCATGGCCAAAATTCTGCCGTACCGCTGCGCTGGCAGGAGCCGTGGGCGCCGTCGGGGTTCTCGTCCGGGGCTGGCTGCGGGGCCGTCGTGGCTGGTCGCGCAGTTCCCCGCGCCCCTGAGGGCGCGCCCCCGACCGGCACCACAGCGGAACTGTTACGTATTGCTCGTGCCCCAGTCGTCCTCGCCGCCGTTGTGGGTGGCTCGGTCGCGGAGGTGGCGGACGCGGTCCGCCACCGAGTCGGGGACCCGGTCGCCGACCTTGTCGCTCACCACGTGGTACGCCTTGCCCGCGAACTCACGGCCCTGGTGGGCCGCTGTCTCCGCGGTGTTGCGCACGGCGGGGTTCTGCGCGAACTGCCGGGCTGATTTCTTCAACTGCTCGTAGCGCTCTCGTCCGGCCCTCGTGCCCAGCACGTAACCCAGGACGACTCCGGCGACGAACGTGAGCCGGTAACGCATGGCTGCCACCCTTTCCTTGCGTAGGTCTCCGGTGCGGCGTCGGCGCCGGGGAGTACCGATTGGCGAAGCACCCCCCTGCTTGCGCTAATGTATGTGTCGCAGCGAACGCGCGCCCCCTGGCGGATACCCAGGTAGGTGCGTTCGATGCAAAACGAGACCTTCCTCGGTAGCTCAATTGGCAGAGCAGCCGGCTGTTAACCGGCAGGTTACTGGTTCGAGTCCAGTCCGGGGAGCTCGGTCCTCCGTAGCTCAATTGGCAGAGCAGCCGGCTGTTAACCGGCAGGTTACTGGTTCGAGTCCAGTCGGGGGAGCAGGTCGAAAAAGGACCCCTCGCAGGGGTCCTTTTTCATGTCCGTATCCCTGTCCCGGGAACCGCGCGGCACGCGGCGCAGTCCTCAAGGTCACGTAGGCCGTGCGAAGCCGCCCAGCCGAAGCAGGAGATCGTATGAGCGGCTATGCTGCGGCAGACGGCGCGCACACATGTACGCGACACGCCGCTATGGGGCGGTAGCTCAGCCGGTTAGAGCAGCGGACTCATAATCCGTCGGCCGTGGGTTCGAGTCCCACCCGCCCCACCAACGGTCACCCGTGCAGGAACGTTCTGAGTGGGACAACGTCCGGCCCCCCTCTGAGCAGCAGCCGTTCCGGTCGCCCCTTGGACGGGGGCTGCCTGCCAGGATCCGCCGGGTCGGACGCCGCAGGCTCACCTGCCTGATGCTCGCACCGTCCCTACCGGCGTGCTCGAGCAGCGCCGCCCGGGGCGCGGGGGCCAGGGGCGACCAGGGCAGCACACCAGCGGCTGCCCGTTTGAGCAGCCTCGGCACTCGTGCGGTCCGCCGGAGTGCGAGTGGCTTCACAGCGCGCGGCCAGGCCGTTTCGGGGAACGGAACATGCAACTCGGCGCCTACGCGCGGGCTCGGGAGCCGAAGCGGCTGCTGACCGTGTCGGCCGGCCACTTCGACGTGTACAAGGCAGGTCCGGCCTTCGACCGGGTCTCCGACGCGGCGGCCGGGTTCTTCGCCGGGCATCTGCGGTGACGAGCGCACGTCGACGGGGCACGGTGACGAGGGGCCGCTCCAGGGCGGCCCCTCCCCGTTCAGCCGCCCGACCCCGCAGCAGGGGCGGTCACACAGCGGGCCGCTGACGGTCCGTCGGCAGGGGCGGGCTCACCCGTGGCGGCCGGAGTCGCGCCGTGGTGGCGCTGGCGCCGGGTGAAGGCGCTGACCGCCTGCCAGAGGTCGCGGCGGTCGGCGTCGGGCCACAGGCCGGGGGTGAAGTGCAGCTCGGCGTAGGCGGTGTGCCAGGGCAGGAAGTTGGAGACGCGCTGTTCGCCGCCGGTGCGCCAGAGCAGGTCCACGTCGGGCATGTCCGGGAGCGGCAGGTGCCCCGCGAAGTCGTCCTCGGCGATCAGGCCGGGCTCCAGACGGCCGTCCCGGGCCCGGTGGGCCAGGGCGGCGGCCGTGCGGGTGAGCTCGTCCCGGCCGCCGTAGTCGATGCACATCGTCAGCGTCAGGCCGGTGCGGGCACGGGTGGTGCGCTCCCGCAGGTGGAGCAGGTCGACCAGGTCGGGCGGCAGACGGCCGGCCCGGCCGTGCCAGCGCAGCCGGACATCCAGGTCGCCGAAGGGGTTCTCGGCCAGCTCGTCGCGCAGCAGGCCGAGGATCGCGTCGACCTCCTCCGGCTCGCGGTGCCAGTTCTCGGTGGAGAAGGTGTAGAGCGTCAGGTGGCGCAGGCCGATGTCCAGGGCGCCGTGCACCACCTCGCGGACGGTCGAGGCACCGGCGCGGTGGCCCGCGTGCCGGGGCAGGCCGCGCTGCTGGGCCCAGCGGCCGTTGCCGTCCATGATCACGGCGACGTGGGCGGGCAGCAGGCCGGGCGGGATCTCGGGGGGCCGCTCGCCGCTCGGGTGGGGCGGCGGCGGCCGGAAGGCGCCGGTGGGTGCCGGTTCGACTGCTGCCGGTGGCCTGCGCGCCCCGGGGCGCTGCGGCGGCGGCACCGTGAGCGGGGTCAGGCTCCAGGCCAGGGCCGCGCGGGCCCGGGCGGGGGCGAGGATGCGGGCCCGGGTGCGCAGTGCGGGCCGGGGCGGGGAGCGCAGGATGCCCGGGCCGGCCGCGTCGACGGCGTCGAGCTGGGCGCACAGCAGGGCGGCCATCGTGTGCAGGACCGTGGCGGGGCCGGGGTGCATGCCCCGGGTGAGGGCCTCCTGGCTCACCCACTGGCGGGCCAGGCCGGTCAGGTGCGTGATCAGGGCGGCGACGGCGGGGCTCCAGCGGCGCTGCGCCAGGTCGGCCGCGGACCCGGGATGCAGGTCGAGGACCTCGGCGGGCAGGAGCAGGTCGCCCTGGGCCAGGTCGGCGGACAGGTCGGTGAGGATGTCGGTCAGCCGGACGCCGTCGAGGAACTCCTCGTAGGCCTCCCGGGTGTCCAGACGCAGCGCCACGGGGACACCGGCCCGGTCGAAGACCGTGCGGACCAGACCGAACCAGGGCAGCAGGTTGTCCCGGCCCCAGGCCCGCCACTGCGCCCAGTCGGCGAAGTGCCTGCCGCGGGTGTCGTCCTGCACCTGGGCCATGGCGTCCCGCAGCTCCGACAGGTCCAGGCGCCAGCGGTTCGCGGTGTCCACCAAGGCGCGGCGGACCGGGTCCGGGCTGGAGCCGGTGGGCAGTTCGCGGTGCAGGGCGGTGATCCAGGCCTCGACCCGGGCCGCCCGCTCGGCGGCGGGCGCGGTGCGGTCGTCGCCCAGGTCGTCGAGGGCGTTCGCGGCCGCCCACAGGGCGTGCAGCGCCGGACGCAGGGCCGTGGGCACCAGCTGGATCAGCGCGTACTCCGCCGGGTCCTGGTCCTTCGTCCGGCGCCGGCACAGCCGGTAGGCCGCCCGCAGGGCCGGGTCGTCGCCGGTCACCGGGCGGTCGGCTCGCTCCGGGGGTTCGGAGGTCGCTTCTCGGTCAGCCGGTGCTGTGGTCGCGGGGGGCACATCGCTCACACCGAGGACGATACGTCCTGGTTCAGCGGGTGGATCACAGGGGCCCGGGCGCGCGTCAGGGGCGTCCCTCACGGCCCCGGCCCCGGATCCGGCCGCACGGCCTCGGTGATTCCGGCCCGGGCCGCTTCCAGCTGGGCGGCGAACGCGATGCCGAGGAACAGCGCCACACCGGTCAGATTGGCCCACAGCAGCAGGGCGACGAAGGCCGTCAGCGGCCCGTAGACGGCACCGAAGGAGCCGCTCGTCGCGACGTAGAGCGCCAGCAGCCAGGTGGCCGTGATCCACAGCACCAGATGGACCGCGGAGCCGAACGCGAGCCAGGTGTAGCCCGGTTGGTCCCGGCGGGGCGCCCAGCGGAAGATCACCGAGGAGGCGACCCACGCGAGCAGGACGCCCAGCGGCAGGTCGAGGGCGCCCCACCAGTCGAGCCAGGTACCGGACCAGCCGAGGGCCTGCACGACCGCGCTGCCGACGGCGTCACCGGCCACGAGCACGAGGAACCCCAGCACCATCGGCATGCCCGCGGCGACCGCGAGGAGCAGGGACCGGCCGTACTTGGCGACGAAGGGCCGGTCGCGCTCGATGCCGTAGATGCGGTTGGCGCCGCGTTCGACCTGGGCCATCGCCGAGGCCAGGTTGAGCACGGCGAAGGCCAGGCCCAGCCACATGGCGACGGCGCCCCAGACACCGGAACCGGCACTGCGCTCGGTGCCCTGCAGGGCGTCCTCGACCAGGCTCGTGCTGGCGCCGGGCACGATCCCGCCGAGGGTGAGTTCGATGATCCGCCCCACGCTCTCCGTGTGCACGGTGGTGGCCACGCCGACCAGGGCGATGGTGAACGGCACCATGCCCAGGACCACCTGGAAGGCGAGGGAGCGGGAGCTGCTGAAGCCGTCGGCGTAGCGGAACCGGGTGAACGCGTCGACGAGCAGCCGGCGGCCTCCGTAGCGCCGCAGGGCGGTGAACGCCTCGTCCCCGGAGAGTTCCTCCCCGATCATGTCCCGCGTCTGCGGGACGTGCACTGCGGTGCCCATCGAGAAAAGTTCTCCTTCTGCCTGCCCTGCGTACCGGACCAGCATGCCGGGCGGCGCGGCCGCGCGGTGGGTCAGAAGGGCATGCGGCCGCGGGTGCGGCGGCCTGCCGAGCCGCTGCGGCTCACCGCGCGGGAGCTCGTGTGGAAGGGCTTGGCGAAGAGCCTGCCCAGGACGCCGGGTGCCTTGCCGCCGGCCCGGGCACCCGCACCGAGCGAACGCTGGGTGCCGCGCTCGGGGTGGCGCGAGAGGCGGGGGACGAGGAAGGCGAGCACGGCGAGCAGCACGCACCCGGCGATGACGACGGCGACGATCACGATTAACTCCCTTGACTGGTGGGGGAGATACGAGTTCCCCGCCGGGCCGCCTGTATGTGGCCGCCTCCGTTTTGAAGACTCTCCGTTTTTGAGCACTTCCGCGTGATGGGGGCTCCGCCGTTACGGAGACTCCGCCTTTACGGGGACTCCGCCGTTACGGGGACTCCTCCGTTGTGGTGTCCTCGGGCGTGTCGCCCTCGCCCGGGGTGCTCTCGTCGCCGCGGTCGCCCTCCGCCTGGGACGGGGTGGGACGCGGGGTCGTGTCCTGCTCGTCGTCGCGGTCGCCTTCGGCCTGGGACGGGGTGTGGTCGCTCATCGTGTACCTCCTCGCGCAGCAGTCGGCTGCCGGGTACCCCGGTCGGCCGGGCAACACCGGGGAACGCCGGGGTACCCGGACGCCGGCCCCTCAGCCCCGGCGGCGCCTCGCCACGGCCCGCTGCAGCGCCGTGCGCAGCTCGGCAGGCGGCGCCGGGCCTTGTCCGCTCGGACGAAGCCGCCAAGTCGCGGCGGGAAGTGGGCGTCCTCCCCGGCGGGTGCCCTTCTCGCATCGGACACGGGCGAGTTCCT